>NZ_SMMD01000340.1 GCF_009711475.1 Fulvivirga aurantia | reverse complement strand
CCACTCAAACCAATCTGAGATTTTTTCTTCTGCGCCTCTTCTACTTCCTTTTGCCTCACAGCCTCGTTAAGGCTGATCACCTTAGTTTCTAAAGTTTGCTTCAGCTGATTAGTTTCTGCCACCAATTCCTTAAGGCCGGGATCAGACTCAAGTCTTTGATAGTAGCCATTATTTAATCTGCTAAGCAATTGAGAAGATATATTGTGTGTGTTGTCAAAATTAGTGCTTCTAATTTGATCCCAAGGTAGCGCACTCTCACTGGCACTTTCTCCGAAATCTTCAGCTTTGAAAGCAGAAGGGAAACTTATATCTGGATTCACACCCAGATGCTGAGTACTACTTCCCGTTACTCTGTAAAACTTCTGCAATGTAATTTTTAACTGACCAACTTGCTGATCTTCAGGCACGTTTAAATACCTACCTAGGTCAATCACACTTTGCACAGTTCCTTTGCCGAATGTTTGCTCGCCCATTACCACGCCTCTTTCATAATCCTGAATGGCACCCGCAAAAATCTCAGAAGCTGACGCGCTAAATCGGTTGATTAAAACAGCCATTGGTCCATCATATACTACTTCTGGGTCTTCGTCTTCACCTATTTCGATTTTATTGTTAGAGGTTTTAACCTGCACTACAGGGCCATCTTTAATGAATAAACCGGTAAGATCAATAGCTTCTGCCAAAGACCCACCACCATTGTTTCTAAGATCCATCAACAAGCCGTCAATATCTTGCTCTTGCAGTTCTTTAACCAACCTTTTTACATCACGCGTAGTACTTGTGTAGTTAGGGTCACCTTCCTGATATGCCTTGAAATCCATATAGAAAGTCGGTAATGAAATTACCCCTATCTTATAATCACGACCATCTTTTCTAAAAGAAAGCAGCTCTGACTTTGCCTCCTGATCTTCTAATTTTATTTTGTCTCGCTGAAGTACAATTTCTTCAGAAGGTCCGTTAATTCCGGTTTCTGCTGGCAGAATTTCTAGTCTTACGGTAGTGCCCTTTGGCCCTTTGATCAACTGTACCACATCATCAAGCCTCCAGCCGATAACATCTACCATCTCACCGTCTTCGCCTTGTGCTACACCTACAATTCTATCATTTTCATGCAATTGATCACTTTTCTCTGCTGGCCCTCCTGGCAAAATCTGTACAACCTTTGTATAGTCATTTTCGCTCTGTAGTCTGGCGCCTATTCCTTCCAGAGATAAGCTCATGTTTTGCTTAAATCGATCAGATGTTTTAGGAGAAAAATAATTGGTGTGTGGGTCAAAAGCTTCAGCTACCGTATTCATATACAACTCAAAAATATCTTCAGCATTATACTGGCTTATCGCCTTTTGAAAACGCTCATACCTTTTAGTGATCAAATCTTTGATCTCATCTTTCTCTTTGCCATTGAGTTTTAAGCTCAAAGCCTGACTTTTAATAACTTTTCTCCACAACTCATTGAGCTCCTTTTGTGATGAAGCCCAGCCTTCCTCACTCCTGTCGGTATTATATTGCTCATCTATTGAGTAGTCAAACTCCTTATCAACCAGTTCGTCCATTACGTAAGACATCCTGTCTTCAAACCTGGTTTTAAAAACATCATAAATCTCATAAGCATGACTTAAGTCTCCTGCACGAGTGAGATCGTCCAGAGAGTTTCTATATCGCTCAAAAGAGGCAATATCAGAAGCCAGAAAGTAAGATTTATTGTTATCTAGTGTCTCAATGTATTGATCTAGTATAACAGAAGATAAAGAATCATTGAGTCTGATCTTTTTAAAATGATAAGTATCTAATATCTGACTTACCAATTTGGCCTCTTCTCCATAATGAGGTTTAGGAGATAAGCGGGTAG
>NZ_SMMD01000873.1 GCF_009711475.1 Fulvivirga aurantia | reverse complement strand
TCATAATGTTGTAGTAGAGTTACAAAAAAAGGCATCCACATGGATGCCTTTTTTTATTTCTAAAATTTCGTTTACTCTTAAGCCTGAGCTGAAGGGATTTGCTGAAACTTCACAGAAGCTTCTCCCTTAAATGCTTTTCTCGGCTTTAGATTCAATGTCTGGAACATCTCCTTATCTTCGACCACATCAGGATTAGGTGTCGTCAATAATTTATCACCAGCAAAAATCGAATTGGCTCCTGCCATAAAGCAAAGTGCTTGCTCCTCCATATTCATTCTTACTCTACCTGCTGATAGTCTCACCATCGCTTTTGGCATAATTATTCTCGCGGTTGCGATCATTCTGATCATTTCCCATACAGAAACTCTTGGTTGCTCAGCCAAAGGCGTACCTTCTACAGGCACTAGCGCATTTACAGGTACAGATTCAGGGTGCTCCTCCATTGTAGAGAGTGTGTGAAGCATGTCAATTCTGTCATCTTCTTTCTCACCCATACCTATAATTCCTCCTGAGCACACAGATATATTGGCTTTTCTCACATTATCAATCGTATCTAATCGATCGTCATATGTTCTGGTGCTTATGATATCATCATAATGCTCTTCACTCGTATCAAGGTTATGGTTGTAAGCATAAAGACCAGCCTCCTTAAGTTTAAGCGCTTGCTCTTCAGTAAGCATACCCAAAGTACAGCAAACTTCCATATCCATGGCGTTTACACCTTTTACCATGTCTAAAACACGGTCAAAATCTCTATTGTCTCTTACTTCACGCCATGCAGCTCCCATACAAAATCTTGTACTACCTGCTTCTTTTGCCGCTCTCGCGTTTTCCAAAACTTCCTCAGTTGGTAAAAGTTTATGCACTTTTACGTCTGTGTGGTATCTGGCCGCTTGTGGACAATAGGCACAGTCTTCAGGACAACCACCTGTTTTTACAGAAAGTAGCGTACATACCTGCACTTCAGAAGCATCATTATACTCTCTATGTACTGTAGCTGCTCTATATACTAAATCTAAAATTGGCGTATTAAATATTTCTGTAATCTCTTCGCGCGTCCAGTCGTTTCTTATCTCGCTCATAGGTAATTTCTTGATTTTATAAACTAGCGGTTCTTTCTTTTCTAAATTGAAGTCTAATTCTCGTCAAAATAAACACTTCTAGCCGAAAGACCCCAAGGAGAATTCTAATTTATTTCTAATTCGAAAGGCCATTTAGCCTGAAGGCCATTCATGCGCTGCACACTTCTAACCTGCTCAACGTAGTTATAGTACTCGCCAAGTTCCGACTCCAGCACTTTGGCTGAGCTCTCGCCTTCCAGGTCTTGCATGATTTGATCTATCAGTGAGCGCTGCTTAGGATAATATCTCACGCGATATTCACTCACGCCTGCCTTTTCTGAGGCTACGGCAATGGCATCTTCTAAGTCACCTAGCATATCAACTAAACCTCTTTCTTTGGCCTGGATTCCCGTCCAGACTCTACCTGAAGCAACGGATTTAATGGCTTCTACACTCATTCCTCTTCCTTCTGCTGCTTTGGTTATGAAAGTCTCATAGCCTTTTTCTACATCATTTTGAATTATACGTCTTTCTTGATCGGTAAGTGGCCTCGTCATTGTAATGTAATTGGAATACTCACCTGTAGCTACCTCATCATGTGTGATACCTAGTTTATTATTTAAAAAGCCTTTTGCATTAAATAACATCCCAAATATGCCAATAGACCCTGTAATGGTGGTCGGTTGCGCTATGATGGTATCACAAGCCATTGCCATATAATAGCCACCACTTGCAGCTAAATCTGACATTGAGGCTATCACTGGCTTTTCTGCAGCAGCGAGCTTAATCTCTCTCCACATAACATCAGAGGCCAAAAAGCTACCTCCTGGTGAATTTATTCGAAGTACAATGGCCTTGATTTTGTCATTTTTTCGGGCCTTTCTGATTTCTTTAGAAAAATTTTCTGAGCCAATTGTGTTTACATCACCTTTTCCAGACACAATGTCTCCAGATGCAACAATTACAGCGATTTCACTATCAGCTTTTTTGTAATTAGAATAACTCTTATTGTACTTATTGTACTTGATAAATTCTATCTCTTTATCTTCTTCTATACCGGCATTTTGTTTTAAAACACTCATAACCTGATCGAAATAATAAAGACTATCGACCAAATTAAGCGCCATGGCATCTTGTGGATTACGAACTTCCATACCGTCAGAAATGGCTTTTAAACGATCAGATGAAATGTTTCTACCAGTTGATATACTGTCGAGTAGATTACTGTTGATTGAGCTCAACATTTCGTTTATCTGTAATTTATTCTCCTGACTGAGGTCTTTTCTTATAAATGGCTCTACAGCACTTTTAAACTCACCAACCCTAAAGATTTGAGGTTCAATGTCCAGCTTCTCAAACATCCCTTTAAAAAATGTAACATTAGCGCCAAGACCATTAAACTCGAGGTCACCTTCAGGATGTAAAAATACCTGATCAGCAACTGACACTAAGTAATAGGAAGGCTCAGTATAAAACTCCCCGTAGGCAACAATAAATTTTCCTGAAGATTTAAAGTCAACAAGGGCTTCTCTCAACTCTTGTAAAACCGCCATCCCGGCCATCACATACGGAGCATCAAGGTATATCCCTTTTATCTTTTCGTCTGTTTTGGCTTGTACTATAGCTTCTTTAAGTTGCACCAACCCAATCGTGCTGGGCGCAGAGGGTAGAAACTCCAATGACTCTAACTGGTTGTCAAATTCTACCTCTGATATTGGCTTATCTAATTTAAGGTGTAGTACCGAATTAGACTTTACCTCAACGGGCGGCTCATCGGCAAGACTGCCAATTACAGCTACAAAAATTAGAATACTGACAACCGAAAAGATAATCAGCGCTACAAGGGTAGAAAGTATATTCTTAAGGAAATTCATTTATCAAGGGATATTAATCTGAACAAATTTACTGTGTTTGAACACATAATTAAAGGGCATGTTTTTAATTTTGGGCATTAATATGATAGATGGAATATATCTACTTTTAGGCACCAATTTAGGTGATAAAAAAATGCAGTTGTCTTTGGCAAAAACTGCCATTTCTGAACAAATAGGAGAAATCAGGCAAGAATCTTCAATTTATGAGACTGCTGCCTGGGGTAAAACAGATCAGCCTTCATTCTTAAATCAGGTAGTAGAAATTTGCAGTGATTTGGATCCTGTCAAAATGCTCGAAGTAATAAATACTATTGAGCAGAAAATGGGGAGATTGCGACAAGAGAAATGGGGAGAGCGACTTATCGATATCGACATTTTATATTACAAAAACCAAATCTGCAATGAACCCGATCTTCAAATACCTCACCCTGGCATCCCTAATAGGCGCTTTACATTAGTCCCCTTGGTTGAATTAGCACCCAATTTCAAACATCCTGTCCTGAACAAAACTAACACTGAGCTTCTCCATGCGTGTGAAGATGATTTGGAAGTAGCTGTAGTTTAAAATTTGATGTCACATAAAAAAGCCGCTAAAAGAGCTATACTAAATACTCCTTAGCGGCTTCTGATTTCTAAAAATGTAATGACTTACATACCCTCCACTTCTACTTCTCTGGCTATTTTCTTTACTAGCCCTTGCAATACTTTTCCAGGTCCACACTCAACAAACTTGGTTGCTCCGTCAATCACCATTTGATTTACAGACTGTGTCCATCTTACAGGTGCCGTAAGTTGAGCGATCAAGTTGCTTTTGATTACCTCGGTATCTGTTGCTGGCTGTGCATTTACATTTTGATATACCGGACAAATAGGGTTGTTAAAAGTCGTGTTTTTTATAGCACTCTCAAGCTCTTCTCTTGCTGGTTCCATTAAAGGTGAGTGAAATGCGCCTCCCACTGGTAGTGGCAATGCTCTTTTGGCACCTGCTTCCTTCATTTTCTTACAGGCTATTTCAATGCCTTTGTTAGATCCTGATATTACCAGCTGGCCAGGACAATTGTAATTAGCAGCCACCACTACTTCATCAATTTCTTCACAGATAGCTGCCACTTTCTCATCATCAAGACCAAGTATGGCCGCCATTGTAGAAGGATTAATCTCGCAGGCTTTTTGCATGGCCAATGCTCGCTGAGAAACCAGTCTTAAGCCATCTTCAAATGATAATGTCTTGTTAGCCACCAAAGCAGAAAACTCTCCTAACGAATGACCTGCAACCATATCAGGTGTAAATGCTCCTGATGTTTCGGCTAAAATTACTGAATGAAGAAAAACAGCCGGCTGAGTTACTTTAGTTTCTTTAAGCTGCTCTGCAGTACCTTCAAACATAATGTCGGTTATTCTGAAACCGAGAATATCATTGGCAGATTCGAATAGTGTTTTTGCCTTATCGTTATTTTCGTATAAATCTTTACCCATTCCAGAGAATTGAGCTCCCTGGCCAGGAAATACATATGCTACCATAATTTATCGTTTAAGTTGGGTTGCTAAATTAAACGATTCAGGAGCTTTCTAAAAATCTTTCCTTGAGTTCTGGTGAAGGCATGCGACATGTATCTCTTTTACCGAACCATTTGTATCTATTGGTGGCGATAAAGTCATAGACACCATCTCTGATGAAACGAGGCACTATAACAAACCCATAAAGCAGAAACCATAGACCACCTATATACTTAGATATTTCTAATGCAGCCCTGCTTTTCTTGTACAATCGGCCCTCTTTGGTGAGTAAAACAATGGTATTTAATGATTTGAATTCATCAGGAAGATGCTTATCGGCTGCTTCTGACTGTAGAGGAGCAAATTGGTACTTTTTACGCTCATCTCTATCGATCACGAAATTGATAGCACCATTGCACAAATTACATACTCCATCAAAAAATATTGTATCCTTTGCTACCTGAGCACTTGCACCCATCCTTTGATATTCTTTTTCGATTCTGCAGGATTTACAACATCAAACACTACTTCGGCCAGATAGTAATAAACTCCTGCTGCCACTTCTGCGCCACTATCATCTCTACCATTCCAGTTGATAAAAATATCATTCTCGGTACCTTTTTCACCTCTATAAGTATAGATAGGCTGCCCCCACCTGTTGTAAACTGTAAAAGTTACTGACTCAACAAAGCGGGCACATCTTTCTGAATTATCTCTGAAGCTTTCTGATGAAAATTCACAACCTGAATTAGGCGCTCCAAATGCTTTAAAAGTATCGTTACAACTGTTGTTGTCTCCTGGTGTGAAAACATTTGGCAATTCATAATTAGGGCAATTATCCACGCAAAAGGTTTCGCTAAACTCACTCTCGTTACCAGACCTATCAATCGCCTTCACCCGGTAACAGCCCTTGTAAGAATCTGTTTTTTGATGTAAATAGAAAGTATCCTGCACGGTGGCTAATAACTCAAACGTACCACCCACCTGCTCAGCAAAGTAGAGTTCGTATTTTCTAACATCATCCTGACATTCACCAATAAATTCTGTACTCCAGGTGATGGTATTTCTAAAGATTTGATTTGGAGACTCACACAAATCGCGGGCAAGGCTCTCACAACCAGGCCCCTCAATACTTACTACTGGCTGACAAGGAGGTATTGAATCACTCGGTTGCGCACATACCATTTGAGAAAAGTTAAACTGAGGTGATTCTATGTCAGGGTTACCGTATGTCCCTTTGGTTAAAACCTTATAACAATATACTTTTTCATCATCTATATCAATCGAGTCGATATATGTAAAGCCATTGGCTATAACATCGACTTTTGCGAGAAACTGCAAGTCTTCTTCAGCGGTACCTTCTAAACCTCTATATATCAAATGTTCACTGCCGGGAGGGGTGGCAATACTATTCGACCACGGCACCACGGCAGACCAATCTATCTGAATTTTTTTAGCTAAAGGTGTTGGTTCCAGTCTTACAGTAGAAGCTGAGGCGCCAAATATCTCTTCATCGCCACCTGCACCCGATGGGTCAACAATCGCAACTTTGTAATTATAGACCTTATTTAAAGTATTGAGGCCGGTATCCCTAAATCTAAGGTCTGCACTATCAAGGCCTGCTGTAATTTCACTGGATGTAATCACCTGCTCACTCACCATCACGCCATTGCTCTCATTAGTAAACCCTTCTGATCGATATACTCTAAAAGTATACGGTGGCACGAGCGTACCCAACTCGAAAGGTTCTCTCCAGGCAATTTCTACCTCACCATTATCTTCGTCTGTAACCTCTACCGAAACATGAGTAATAATTGGTTCTTCGGCTGGAATGAATTCATGACAAATCTCTTCAGAAACTATACTTTCGCCACCTTCCGGATCAGGGAATACAGCCACCAGGCGATAACAATATTTGGCTGCGGCCGCAACATTCGTGTCTTTATATGTTGTGACTGTTGGAGCTACTGTTGTGAGTAAAGAGTAACCGGCATTTTCTCTCATACCAGTCTCACACTCATCCGGGGTATAAGGATTAGAATCTACCCTACGCCATATTTGCATCGACTCAGCCTCATCTTCGCAGGTGTAATTGTCCCAATTCAATCTAAGCCCCTGACCTTCCTGATCGAGGGTAGTTACATCTGGACTCGGGCCCACTATCGTAATATTCCATGTGGCAAAAGACACGAGTTTGGGACCTTCAGCAGGTCGATCTGTTATTTTAAATACTACCTGATAGGGCTGCTCTCTAATATTGTCACAAGTAGTCACCCACCTAAATCGATAAGTGGCACTATCAGGGTTTGTACTTTGAAATACACCTTCATTAACAGGGTCTTTTTCGGCACCGAGGTCAAAAACCTGAGAAAAAGCCTCGATTTTCACATCATCCCCATCTGGGTCTGAACCTCGAATAATTTCGTCTATAGTCGTTCCTGCTTCAACACAAATATCTTCCGGTATATCTAGTTCTGGTCTTTCGTTGTCACAATCCTCAATAATTATTTGCATATCACGGGTGACAAAGCCAAGCTCAAAATATTGCCCGTTAATTTTCCTCCATTCTTTTACGATAAAAGCTATGTTGTATTCTCCTATTTGTCCGGGAGCATCCCAGGTAACCTCACCTGTGATAGGATCGATTTCAAAAACCGGTGGTCCATTTCCATTTTCATTGCCCTGAGCAGGGTTTTCATAAAAAATATCATCATTTACCGGCTCATAACCATCTACCACTGTTCCGATTTCTTTTTTAGGAATAACCAATTCGTATGAAAGGCTGTCTCCGTCTGGATCAAATGCACCTGGGTTATGAAAGAAAGCTACACCCGGGCATCCTCTATCAATAGGTGGAATGAGAAGCTTCGGAGAATTGTTGCATCCTAAAAAAGGATCAATATTTATTTCTGTTTCTACGTAAAATGTAGTCTCTACTGAGTTGTCTATATTAAGAACACCTTCGTTTCTATTAGGCTCAACATAACCGATTTTATATGTGCCAGGAGAGGCATAAGTATGTTCTATTGTAAACTCTGCGGTAGCTACTTCATCGCCCAGGTCGGGGCGAGATGTATTTTCTATTTGAGGTAAAACGACCGGATCACTACCATCTCCAAAGTCCAGAAAGCCTTCACCAAAGCGCACCTCTGATCCTGTATCTGTATAAACCCTGATTGTGATACGAAATATCAGTGCCTGACAACTTACTCGCTCTACAATGATCTCTCCTGCACGCAAATGAGTGGCTTCAGCTTTTTGAAAAACTCCGACTGTGAGGAGCAGAAAAAAACTGATCAAAAAACTAACCCCGCGAAAATTCTTTACTTTATTCAAATCAAAAAATTAGTTTTGTCTCGCGATTTCAAGAACATTAAATTTAATGAATAAGTTACAATATTTAATGATTGTTCTTCCAAAGACAGCAAAAATCGTGCAGCCATAGAGTAGTATGATTTACGAAAAAATGGCGGGCAAAGATTCAATAGAGATAATATGAGAGTAGTAAAAGAGATAAACCATCCTATATGTAAGGTGACAATTTTTAATTGGAATAGTAAATACCTTATAAAACTTGAACAAGGCGACATTGAGCAAACCTTCAAAATAGATGAAATGGATGTACTGGAAGAAAAAGATTTAGACGAAGTACTCAATGAAAGCTTTATGAAAGCCGCTCAAAAAAGATTTAAAGAGATGCATGATGCTCTTGAGGGCGCTACTGAGCATTTACTCTAATGCATATAAACCAGGAACCTATCATTGCCACCAGCTACATTGCCAGGCTGGGAGACGAGAAAAATCGATGTTTTCTTTCCAAAAAGTCGCTCTTTATTAAATATAAAGGCCGACTTGAGCAATTTGATTTATCAGATATTCAGGAATTAAATTTTAAGCATAAGCTACTTCTTCTTCCGCTGATCTTGGGAGGTATTCTGGCTCCCTTTGCTCTATTGGCTTTGCTAAAAGATTTGGGTAACCCCTGGTTGCTTTTAAGCGGTATGGTATTGGGCATCCTATTAATTTATTACGGCTATGATGGCACACCAACCCTGTCTATAGCAACTAAGGTGAAAGAGTTTGATTTCTTTATTAAAAAACCAACACCTAATCTTTTAGCTTTCTCAAAATACGCCAGGCAAATATTTACTTTTGGTGAAAAGGGTTCGTTCTTCTATTTGAAGGTGACGAATGACCTGGCTGAAGAGCATGAGTCTAAAGCCCAATTAACATTTTCCGACCAATGCAGGTTAAGCTATTACGATGAGGTTTTCAGGAAAAAGAACGAATACTTTGTTTTTGATCCTCTCCTTCTCGGAAAACATTTCGAGCTAATGACTGAAGAAGATAAAATTGTCCCGGTTATATCAGGAACTGTATCGGGGGAATATATCCGAATTGAGCATAGTTAGATTGAGCAGTTTATTCTATCTTTGAGTTCACCAAAATTGGGTTGAATGAAGCCTAAAGGCGATTCTAAAAATAAATCTTATGAACCAATTCTTCCGGGAACAGAAGACTGGCCGGTGGTTCAATTAAGTAAAAATCGCAAGCAGTTTATAGGAGAGGTTGTAGATACCGCGGTAGCCAGACTAAGCGCAGAAAATAATGGCAAAAATAACCTGAGAGATGAGATCGAGAACACCATGTATCTCGAGCAGCTGCGAATCAAGCAAAATCCATGGCGTGTAGACCCTGACGATGAGTATAAGTTTTGGTCATCTATAAAAGATGAGTTAGTAGATCTTGCCGGAGAAACCAACTCCAGAGCTAAAGAAGAAGCTCTAATAAGAAAAATCAGCTCGAGATACGCTCATGAAATAGCCGGTAACTTCAAGAAAAGCCGCTACAAGCTAGCGCGTGAGATTGTCAAATTTGGGTTTGCCAGATTACTTAATGCTACTCGTGTAAAACGTTTTGGTGCCTTTTTCAGAAACGAGTATACGCTAAGAGACAAAATACAAATCACAGGCAAGACAAAACTCCTGAGAAACCTTGCAAAAAAAGGCACAGTAGTGATGGTGCCTACGCATTTTAGCAATCTCGATTCTATTCTTATCGGGTGGATAATACATGTTATTGGGTTGCCGGCATTTATATACGGTGCGGGTCTTAATCTTTTTAACATAAACATCCTGGCTTATTTTATGAATAGCCTCGGTGCCTACAAAGTAGATAGAAGAAAGAAAAACCCTATCTATCTCGAGACTTTAAAAACCTATTCTAACCTGGCGATACAAAAAGGGGCGCACAGCCTTTTCTTCCCCGGAGGTACCCGATCGAGATCAGGAAGAATAGAAGATAGCCTAAAACTTGGGCTCCTTGGCACAGCTATGGAAGCACAGCGTGCCATATTTAAGGAGAAGCCAAACGGTAAGGCTGAGAAAATATTCATAGTACCGGTCGTTATTAACTATAATTTTGTTTTAGAAGCTCCGGCTCTCATCAATGAGTATCTCCAGCAAAAAGGCCAGGAGAGGTATTACTCTGAGTCAGATGAATATTCTTCTTCATACAAAATGATCAAATTCCTGATCAAATTTTTCACAAAAGGTTCTGACATCTCAGTTTCTATCGGGAGAGGTTTAGACCTTATGGGCAATTATGTAGATGAGCAGGGCCGTAGTATCGATAGACAAGGGAGGTTTATCAATACACGAGACTACTTCACATCAAATGGTGAAATAACGATAGATAAACAACGGGAGGAAGAATACACACGCCACTTGAGCGAAGTGATTGTGAAGGAGTACCACAGGATCAATCGTGTATTTGCCAGTCACCTTGTGGCTTTTGTAGCTTTTAGAATTTGGCGTAAAAGGTATCCCAAGCTTGATTTATATGAGTTTTTAAGACTGCCGGAAGAAGACTTGAGTATCGACTATGAGACTTTTAAAAAAGCATTTAAAAAATGCAGAAAAAAGGTAATGAAACTCAAGAAGAAAGATCAGGTAAATGTAGCTGCGCACCTCAAAGGAAAACTTGATGAAGTGATTAAACTCGGTATTGATAACGTAGGAATGTATCATGCACGCAGACCATTGATCATGGACAAATCAAACAATATACAAACCAAGGACTTAAACACCTTATATTACTACCACAACAGAATGGATGGCTATGACCTCGAAAAAATTGTCTAAAAAACCTGTAGCAGTAATCGGAGCTGGCAGTTTTGGGTCGGCCATTGCCAATATCCTGGCAGAGAAGAGTGAGGTACTACTCTACTCTCGAGATAGTGAAACCATCAAAAAAATAGCTGAAACGCGTACGCATCGCGGTCATAAGCTACATAAAAATGTAATACCTACCGGAGACCTAAGCTATATCGCAAATACTTGTGATATCATTTTTCCTATTGTTCCGTCTTCGGCTTTTAGGTCGATGATGCAGCTGCTTTCTCCGTATTTACACCCCTATCACATTCTCATCCATGGTACAAAAGGTCTTGATCTTTCACTACCTAAAGGAGAAACTTTGGAAACTGCAGAGGCTATTACTAGGGATAGTATCCGTACGATGAGCGAGGTAATACGTGATGAAAGCGTAGTGGTGAGAATTGGCTGCCTAGCCGGACCTAACCTTGCTCGCGAAATGGCCGATGAGCAACCAGCGGCTACAGTTGTAGCCAGCCGATTTAATGAAGTGATACGTGAAGGTGAAAAACTATTAAGAAATGATCGTTTTCAGGTTTATGGAAACAGCGATTTGATCGGTATAGAATTAGCCGGTGTACTCAAAAATATCATTGCCATCGCCTCAGGAGCTTTAAGTGGTTTGGGACTGGGAGAAAACGCCAAAGGCCTTCTCATTAGTCGTGGAATGATTGAAATGATCTACCTGGGCAAAGCCATGGGTGGTGATTTACATGCGTTTATAGGACTAGCCGGTGTCGGTGATTTGGTAGCCACATGTAACAGTACTCACAGTAGAAACTTTACCGTGGGGTACAGACTTGCAACGGGTGAAAATTTAGACCAAATCATCGAAAGCATGGAAGAAGTGGCTGAAGGTGTGAACACAGTGAGAATTGCAAAAAAGTTTGCCGAGCACTATAAAGTAAGGGCCCCAATTACTGAGGCCCTCTATTCTGTTTTATTTGAAGGACTCACAGTTGATCGAGCCCTACAATTTCTTATGAAATATCCCTATAATGTGGATATCGACTTCCTGGACTAAAGATGTGATTTAATATTCTGACAAACAGTAGCCAACTCTGCCTGTGACGGATTCAGCTTGGGTCTGGAGAAATTAATATCATCCATCGTATTCAGAGGTACAAGATGCACATGTGTATGAGGCACTTCAAGTCCGATTACTGCCACTCCTACTCTAAGGCAAGGAATTGATTTCTCTATGGCTTTTGCCACACGCTTTCCAAATACATGCAGGCCAGCAAGTTGATCATCTTCCAAATCATAGATGTAGTCTACTTCTTTCTTTGGCACTACAAGGCAATGTCCCTCCACGAGCGGGTTGATATCTAAAAAAGCGATAAAATCATCATTCTCAGCCACAATATGGCCTGGAATTTCTCTATTGATAATCTTCGTAAATAAGCTTGCCATTAGAGTCCTATTTCAATGATTTCAAATTCTATTTCACCACCAGGTGTTTCTATTTTAGCTTTATCACCCTCTTTTTTTCCCAACAAACCTCTACCAATCGGTGATTGTACAGATATCTTGTGTGCCTTCAGATCAGCTTCTTCTTCAGAAACGAGCATGTAAGTGAATGCCGCTCCATTTTTGCTGTTTTTGATTTTCACTTTAGATAAAATTGAAACTTTAGAGGTATCGATAGATCCTTCATCGATAACTCTTGCATTTCCTACTACCTCTTCTAACTGTGCTATTTTTGCCTCTAAATGCCCTTGCGCATCTTTAGCAGCATCATACTCTGCATTCTCACTTAAATCGCCTTTATCTCTTGCTTCAGCAATTTGCTTGGCAATATCGGCTCTACCCTTAGTCTTAAGCTCATTGAGCTCATTTTTGAGTTTATCTAATCCTTCTTTCGTATAGTAAGCGACCTTGCTCATAGTATATATATTTTAATTCTCTTATAAAAAACAAATAACGGCCACAGAGTCGTGAAACCGCTTTAATTGAATTCTTG
>NZ_SMMD01000635.1 GCF_009711475.1 Fulvivirga aurantia | reverse complement strand
AAACCACTACAGTATAGATGTAGCCTTAGGAGCAATGATCTCTTCGGTATTTATGTCGAGGTTTTTAGAAGTTGAGATTTCTAATTATACAATCGCAATTTTAGGTGTAGTGGTATGGTGTATTTATACCTATGATCATTTAGATGATGCCAGGAGGCTATCTCATAAAAAAGCCACACAACGACATCGTTTACATGGCACACACTTTAAAACACTATCTTATTTATTAGTAGCAGCCTTATTGGTCGTTATAGTCCTTTTGTTTTATATACCCTCAAGGACTTTATTGTTTGGAAGTGTTTTAGTATGCCTGGTTGGTGTTTACTTTGTTCTGCTCAAGTTATTAGAGTTACAGTTTTCGTTGTACAAAGAATTTGTAATAGCTGTTATCTATACTTTAGGCGTTTTAGTAGGGCCATTGAGCAATTATGACTCAACTTTAGCTCTTATTCACTACGTTGTATTTTTTCAGTTTGGGTGTATAGCGCTGAGCAATCTTATTCTATTTTCATTATATGAAGAAAGAGAGGACAAGTCTCAAAGGTTCGCATCATTAATTAGAGCGATAGGTGCAGGATCGGGTGTTCGTTTACTCCAATTGATACTTTTACTACAGCTGTTATTGTATATATACCTATTGGCTTTAGGTCTTCACATATCGTTTGTATTGCCTTTATTATTAATGAGTTCGCTGCTTTTTATTCTGAATTATAAAAAGCCAATTTTCAGCAAATCTATAGCATATAGAATTATAGGTGACGGTGTATTTTTACTTCCCTCCCTTTATTTTCTGCTGGTATGAACAACTTCAATTTCATAGCACCAGTTTATGATTTTTTGGCTAGACTGGTTTTCTTCGGTGCTATCAAAAGATCGCAATTAGCACTTTTATCAGAATTGAAATCTTGTAAAGAGGTCTTAATAGTTGGTGGTGGATCAGGTTGGATATTATCTGCTCTGGATGCCCTGCAAGCTCCCATGAAGATTACATACCTGGAAAAGTCAACGGTAATGTTAGGTATGTCTAAAAATAGGCGACCACTCAAGTATTTAAAAGTAGATTTTGTTTTAGGAGATATACAAGAACTGCCCAAAGTGATTTATGATGGTGTGATCACAAATTATTTTTTAGATGTTCTAAGTGAGGTCGAGTTAAAAACTACCATGTCATTGATTGACACACAGTCTTCAGCAAATGTAAAATGGCTTTGTACTGATTTTAAGCCTGCACAAGTTTGGTACCATAGGCCTCTTCTATCGATTATGTTTTTGTTCTTTAAACTGACAGCTCAAATTGGAAGTAAACAGATACTGGATTTCGATAAGTACTTTCGAGGTTTAAACTATAATCAGAAAATGTATAGGCACTTTTATAATCAACTTATTAAAACAGCCATTTATGAGAAAAATTAATTTAAATACTTACTAGCTTCTCTTTTACTGAGAGGGGCTAATTCGTGTTGATTTATGAATTCTGATACCCAATCTCGGTTAAACTTGGAGTACTGCCTGAGCGCCCAACCGATTGCTTTTTGATGAAAGAACTCTTTAGAAGCTACATGAGGTAGGATTGCCTTGGTTAATAATTCTGAATCTGTTTTCTCCTTGTACTTGAGCTGAAATAATATGGCAGTGCGATTAAGCCACATGTCTTTAGAAGCTATCCATTTGTTGAAATATGTATGCTTTGCTTCATGATCGTGTTCAAAAATGTGCCCCACTAGATTGCTAGCTATAAAATCTATTGTGTCCCACCATTGTTTATACTCCAGCATATAAGTAACAGTGAGCATATCATCTGGGAGAGGCTTTTTTATAACTTTTTGGGCTATTTCCATCGCGCAATATTGATACTCACGGTAAGGCAAACTCCATAATCCGATAATTACATCCGATAATTCTTCTCTGTTAGGCTTGCCGTGTTGTTTGAGGAATGATGATAAAAGTCTTTTTCGATCAGGTGCTTTGATTCCTAAAAACTGAAAATGACCCTTCATATAAGCAGACATCCTTTCTGCTTCAACATCATTTCTGGCAGACTCAAGATGCTGTTGAAGTGCTACGAGATAATTCACTTAACAAATGGATTTTTTATACCTTGAGAAAGCCTTCTTTCCGTTTCGATTAAGCGCTTTTCTTTGGTTTCGGGCCTTTTGGCGCTGCTTATCCAATTGGCATATTCTTTCCTGTTTGTATAAGAAAGACTTTCGAAGAACACTTTTAGGTTCTGATTTTTCTCAAGTAAATCGATTAACTCACCTGGCATGTCTACAGTGCGCTCCTCAGTATCTTTTTGTAACTCTACATTTACCGTGTCTCCCGGTTGTTTGCCAATTACTTCGCGAATCTCTTTTTTTACGATTAAAATATGAGAGCCGGTGCCCATGTTAGCAATAGAGCCTCGATAGGGTTGTCCATCAATTTTGGCTTTAACCTTCACCTGACCTTTGGTGCCAAATACTTCTTTCACATCAAATGGAATGTTTACCCAAGCCCCTCCACTACTGTCGCTAGTCTCAATAGTTGCTTCGAAGGTCTGCGTTTTAGCCTTTGGGCTTGATTTTACCTCACTGGTAGGTTTAATTCTCAACGCTGACCAGTCTTCATCAATGCTAATTTGAGAAACTTTCCGATAACCAACCACATCTAATACTTCCCAACCTTTATCCCTGGTCAAATTGGTGTCAATCTGTCCTGATTTTTTGGGATAAGCCACCCAAAATGTAGTGTCGCTCTTGGCTACTTTTACAATCGTGGGTAAGTGAATCTGCAGGGAAGATTTATTTTCTGTAAACCATAAAATAAAAGAATAGCTTTTGTGTTCCATTCCGGAATCAAACCTTAAGTCTCCAAATGAGAGGCCATGAGGCCGATTCATAATTAGGGTAGTGTCTTCTGCTTTGTGTTTAAGTTTATTAAGCAACTGGTCAGCCATACGTCAACTATAGTTTTGTTTTGAGTTTAAACTTAATCAAATTTAGTGCTTACTATAATTAATGAGTGAGTTATGAAAATGTTTATCTCTTTGGTAACCCTAACATTTCTGTTAGTTGGCGGGTGTGCCACATCTACAAAAAAAGAAAACGAGGATAATGCAACGTCTAAAAAAACATCTTCTAAGCCTCTCAATCCTGATAAAGTTTTAAATGTAGCATTCGTAATCGTAGATGGCGTTTACAACTCAGAATTGGTTGCTCCAATGGATATTTTACACCACACCGTCTTTCATACAGATAAAGGAATGAAAGTTTTTACTGTAGCGCCTGATCCGGACATTGTAACCTCATTTGAAGGACTTAAAATTTTACCAGATTACACTTTTTCCAGCGATAGCCTACCCCCAATAGATGTCTTGGTAGTGCCAAGTGCTGAGCATAGCATGGATAGTGATCTCGAAAATGAGGAACTGATCACTTTTATCAGAGAAAAAGGTGCCAGGGCAGCATATGTTATGTCTCTATGTGATGGAGCTTTCGTATTGGCTAAAGCCGGTCTTGTAAATGGTAAGGAATCTACTACATTCCCCTCTGATATAGGTAGGTATAGAGAAACCTTTCCTTCACTTACCGTGCATGAGGATGTGAGCTTTGTTCATGATGGTAAATTAATTACATCAGTCGGTGGTGCAAAATCATATGACCCGGCTCTATACTTGGCTGAAATACTTTATGGTAAAGAAGTAGCTAAAGGCCTTGGTCGTGGATTAGTGATCGACTGGGATCTTTCAAAGATTGACTATATTAAAGTTGACTAGACTAAGATTTTAACTTTGTAGTTATTGATATTTCGTTGTGCAAAGTTTTGTGAACAGGGCATTTATCAGCGATTTCAATTAACTTCTTACGCTGCTCATCATCTAAATCACCTTTAAGCTCTATTTCTCTTGAGATCTTGTCGATTTTAGAATTATCTTTCTCACAAGTCTCACAGTCTTTGGCGTGCTCTTTACTGTGCTCTAAGTGTACAGTTACTTCTTCCAGAGGCCATTTTTTACGATCGGCATACATACGAAGAGTCATACTAGTACAAGCACCAAGACCGGCAATGAGAAGGTCGTAGGGTGTAGGGCCAAGGTTTTTGCCGCCTACTGATTCTGGTTCATCTGCCAGAAAACTATGGTCTCCAGCCCTCACCTGGGTGGTAAAGCCATCGTCTCCCGTTCTTACCACTACTTGTTTGTTAGACGCTAGTGTTTCTTTAGGGTGCTCCAGGTTTACGTACCTCTCAGCCCAGGTCGCGATCATCTTGCCAGCATACATAGAGTCTGCTTTCTTGCTTAAAAGGTGATCGGCTCCATCAAGTGTGATAAAACTTTTGGGATGCATGGCACCCTCATAAATCTGTCTAGCATTAGCCACCTCAACAATCATATCCTGAGGAGAATGCATGATAAGTAATGCCTTATTTAAGTCAGGAAGGATGTTTTTTAGATCATTTTTTTTCAGGTCATTGATGAGTTGCTCTTTTACCTTAAATGGCCTGCCACCAATCGAAACGGTAGCCTCACCCTGTTCCTTTATTTTATTAAGGCTTTCTTCAAAAAGATGCTCGACATGGACAGGGTCTGCTGGCGCTCCAATAGTAACTACGGCCTGGACCTCACTCATTGAAGTACTTGCCGCCAACACAGCCGCACCACCTAAAGAATGGCCTATGATAATTGATGGCGCCTCATACTCTGACTTCATCATCTCATAAGCACTGACGAGGTCATCTACATTTGAAGAAAAATTGGTGTCTTCAAACTTGCCTTTGCTTTGGCCCAGTCCTGTAAAGTCAAATCGTAACACACCAATCTGACTCACCGTTAGCGCTCTGCTGATATTTACCACTGCAGAGAGATCTTTGGAGCATGTGAAACAATGGGCAAAAATGGCATACGCAAGTGGTTTGCCATCGGCCGGTAATTCTAAACTAGCCGATAATTCATTGCCCTGGTTATTGGTAAATGTGAGTTTCTTTGAGTTC
>NZ_SMMD01000493.1 GCF_009711475.1 Fulvivirga aurantia | reverse complement strand
ATCCTACGTATGTCAGTTTTGGTAGGGTTTTCAATTTTTTTAGATGGTTCTATTTTTTGTTGAGAGGGTTTGGGCTCCTCAGTAGTTTCTTGTTTTCCTTCTAAAGTATTTTCCAGCAAAGTGGCTTTTTCAGGTTTTTCATCACTGCGCCATTTGAAACCGGAAAGCTCTCTATCTGAGGCTGTGAGCTCATGCGGAGGGATGAATTTGGCATCGGGTTTTACATAAAAAGAGGCATTATCGGCCTTATTGTTAAGAAATTTAATGACCATATTGCTACACAAAATCCTGTTCATACCCACGATGTAGGTCTCCATTTCGTCTAAGGCAAAGAAAATGCTTTCACCGTTACCTTCAACATCTACCTTGTGCAATTCTCCCTTGTTGAAGCGGGCTATCATTTTACGGCCTTTGATCTGGTTGAAATTGTCGATGCTATCCTGTGAGATTACAAAAGAATTTACATTAAGATTAAGCCTGTCAATTGTGTTATTGGCGATCATTACATTTATCGAGTCAGCTTCGAGCTGATTTCCTTCTGTCCATAGTACAGGGTCGTCATAAAAAAAGATTGTGGAGTCGGCCGTATGGTAGGCTAATGAGTCGGCAATGCCTTGTAGATCAGACTTCCATATTTTAACATTGTTATAGGCCAGTAGACGCTTTTTAGATTCGTCAACATTTTCTATGGCAACGAGCGTATCTGCCGTGAGGTACATGGTGTCCTGATCCATGATCTTTTTCATGAGGGCCCGCCCGTAAACTTTAGAAATGCCATTGGCTTTGTCATAAAAACTATCGTCACCTGTGATGATAATATCCTGCTCTTTAGAAATCATTTCTACGTTGCCGGTCGCTGTGTAATATTTGGCTACATCATCAAGGCGTAACTTATCACCAGTGAGTATGTATGATTTTGTTTCTACTTCACCCTTTGCCAGGTCTGACTTTTGGGCTATGGTGTTGTATGTTCCTTCATAATAGGTGGCTACATCACCGTTTTGATTGGTGAGTTGGGTTTCGTCTCTAAAGAAAACCACCTTGGTTTCGGTATTATATTGCAAAGTGTCTGACTCGAGGGTGTAATCAGGGTTTTTGCCAACAACATTTTTCTTAAAAGAGGCCATGTTGTTATTTACCTGATAATAACCTTTTTCACTCGTAAGCACATTTGTACTATCTACCAGTTTTCCGCCATTGAAGTAACGAGCCTCCTGTCGCACGCGATCATAATCTAAAAAGTCGGTATAAAGCGTCATTTGGCCCAGTTTCGTAAAAACTACATTATTTCTAAGCTTGGCTTTTTTAGAGTCGCCCTCATAGATGAGCTTGCCTGCGGTAATATTGACTGAGTCACCTTCAACAATTCTAATATTACCATAGGCCTCTATGTAATTTCTCTTACGATAGAAATGAGCCGAATCACTATAAATGGTGGTCTCCTTTTGCTTAAAGACCACATCGCCTATGGCTCTATCAAAACGCTCCCCATCGGGCTTTACGCTACCTACCATCTTATCTGCATGGTCTAACTTTACTTTCTTTTGTGAAAGTGCTGAGCCAGCTGCAGCAAGGAGTAAGGCTATGATAAGTGCTATTTTTATTTGTAAATTCATCATGTTTGTGCTGTCGCAAAATTAAACTAAAAAATTGCGGGATGTTTAAGGATTTTCGAGCTTTTATCGACCAACACCAACTCTTTGCCGAAGATGATAAGATCTTGCTGGCTGTAAGTGGTGGTATAGACTCCGTGATCATGGTCCATTTGTTTAAAGAGGCCGGCTTTAAGTTCGCTATTGCTCATTGTAATTTCATGTTGCGAGGCGAGGCATCAGATAAAGACGAAACCTTTGTGAAAACACTGGCACACGACCTGGGTGTTGATTTTTTCTCAAAGCGATTTGAGACCAAAAAATATGCCACACATCATAACCTTTCTACCCAAATTGCAGCTCGGGACCTAAGGTATGGTTGGTTTGCCAGCTTACTCAATAAAGAAGGGTTTAGTTATGTCGCAACCGCACACCACATCAACGACTCTCTGGAAACAATGCTGTATAACCTTACTAAAGGAACAGGCATTGCCGGGCTTACGGGCATTCCGGTAAAAAATGACCGAATTATAAGACCAATGCTTTTTACAGAGAGGCAGGAAGTTGAGCGATATGCGCAAGAAAAGGAAATAAAGTGGAGAGAAGATGCTTCAAACGCATCCAACGACTATAGCAGAAATATGATCAGAAATAAGGTCGTTCCTTTGCTGAAAGAAATAAATCCTTCACTGGAAAGTACACTGCAGAATACATTACTTCGACTGGAAGGCGCTGCTCAGGCACTTAAACAACAGGTTGAAAACTTCAATACTGCTTACACCACAGAGCAAGGTGTCGATGTTTTTATCAACAAGACTGCCTTCAAAGACCTTCATTTAGGGTTGGCAGCGGAGGTTTTAAAGCCTTTTGAGTTTAATTTTATTCAGGTAAAAGATATTATGAGCGCCCTTGAGGGAGAAGGGAAGGTGTTTGATAGTGTAGATTATAGGTTAAACATAGACCGCCAATCATTAATCATCAGTCCGCAAGAGCTTAAAATCCCTGGTGAGGCTTATATAGAAAGAGGTGATACACAATTTGATAATGGGTTGCTGTCGCTAGATATCCAATTACAGGAGATCAAAAGTCCGCCACAGTTTTCTCAGGAAGAAGCTTTGATACCTGTTGATAAGCTGAAATTCCCTCTTACGGTGCGACAATGGAAGGAAGGAGATAGCTTTTTCCCGCTGGGAATGCGGGGCAAAAAAAAGTTAAGTGATTTTATGATTGATAATAAAATTCCGTTAAACTTGAAACAGCGCGTATTTGTGTTGGAATCGGCAGGCGAAATTGCCTGGGTAATCGGTCACCGACTAGATGAGAGGTATAAATTACTTCCGGACACAAAACAGGCCTTCAATTTCCGTATAACACACCATGATTAACCCATTTAAGAAGACTTATACCCCTCGCGAGCAAAGTTTATTCGTTTTCCTTACGAAAATCCCTCTATTCTCACAGCTAGACTCTAAGGAGCTATCATTGTTTTTGCCTCACATGCATGAGCGTAAGTTTCAACAAAACGAGGTGGTATTTTTTAGAAATGATCCTAGTCATGCACTGTATTTACTAAAAAAGGGAGAAGTGTCTTTAAACCTTGATCTCGATGAAGATTTTGAAACCCTTACCAAAATAAAAGGACCCGGAATTGCACTCGGAGAAAGCTGCCTGATCAACGATACTAATCGGTTA
>NZ_SMMD01000703.1 GCF_009711475.1 Fulvivirga aurantia | reverse complement strand
ACATAGAAGTTTCAACACCTTCCATTAAAGAAGGAGAAGTCTTAATAAAAAATAAAGCTATTGGCTTAAACTATGCTGATATTTACAGAAGAAAGGGGAATTACCATCTCAAAGGAGAACCTCCGTACATTGCTGGCTATGAAGGAGCCGGTGAAATTGTCGAGTCAAAGTCTAAACATTACAAAGTAGGTGATAGAGTTGCCTACACCGATGTTCCGTATGCGAATGCAGAGTTTATCGTTGTGCCTGAAACTCATGCAATTCCAGTCCCAAAACAATTCGATTTTGTATTAGCTGGGTCAATCCTATTACAAGGACTGACAGCGCACTATTTATCAAATGATAGTTACCAAGTTAAAAAAAATGATTTAGTATTAATTCATGCTGCTTCTGGCGGAGTTGGGCAAATACTAACTCAAATTTGTAAGTACAAAGGAGCTAAAGTTATTGGACTGACGAGAAGCCAAGCTAAAATAGATACTATTTTGAGTTGTAATGCCGATTATGCTATTCTGCTTGATGGAGACTGGAAGCAAAAAATAGATGATTTAACAAAAGGGGAAGGAGTAGATGTGGTTTTTGACAGTGTTGGCGCTACTTTAATGGATAGTTTCGAAGTAACTAAAGATTGTGGACATGTTGTATTTTATGGAATGAGCGGAGGAGACCCAAATCCTGTAGACCCCAGAATGTTAATGGATTCAAGTAAGACTTTGACAGGAGGTGATTTGTGGAGCTATTTGACAACCGAAGAAGAACGGAAAAAAAGAGCTGAAGCCTTGTTCGGACTTATTTCTGATGGGATTATAAAAATTAAGACACCTGTTCAATTCAAACTTTCTGAAGGAAAAAAAGCACATGAGTATCTGGAAAGTGGTAAAAGTTCAAGCAAGATAGTTTTGATACCTGATTAAAAAAGCACACAATTTAGTATATGCGATAATGTTCCCTTCGGTTGCACTACGCATAAACTAACCGTGGGCAAAAGTGAAAACCTGAGCTGTAAAATGAACTTTAGAAAAGCAACAGAAAGTAATGTTTCAGTAATTGTTGGATAATGAACTTGGAAAGAAAAGGGGAAATCTTCAAATTCCATTACCTTCTTAATTTGAAGGAATGAAAATGCATTTTAACTGAGAATAAGCCAGTTGCTAACATTTTATCTCCCTCAGAGTCCTCTACGAGTGACTCTGAGTAGTGGCAAGCCTGCGATGTTTATGAATTCAATACAAATGGTGATTTGGATAAGATTTCATCATACTGTAATCCTAAAAATAAATAATTAAATTGGGAATAAAATATAGGGTGGATAGTGGTTACCGCAAGTTTTTGGCTCTTAACAAACTTAGTCTTCGAAATGCCCTACTTACCATACACTTACCTTAAACAGCAACCTGAAGAAAAATGAAGAAATCTGTATTAGTTGTTTCTCTTTTCCTGGTTTTATTTCAATCCTGCAAAAAAATCGATCAGAAGAATCAGGTTTTTAACCCTACCCCCGTAAAAGAGATCGTCCTTGATAGCTTAAGACATCCCTGGAGCATTTCATTCCTTAGCGAGGATGAAGTTTTAATCACAGAAAAGGACGGAGATCTGATAAAAGCCAATCTAAAAGACAAGTCCAGAATTAAAATAAAAGGGTTTCCTTCTGATTTGGTTGATAGCATCAGGGTAAAAGATTTTCGTGATAATTCAGGCTTGTTCGAGGTGGTACAACACCCAAATTTCAAGAGCAATCAACTCATTTACATTTCCTATGCAGCTGAAAATTCAAATGGAACAACCACTAAAATTATAAGGGCTAAACTTAACGATGACTCTCTGACAAATATTGAAACCATCTTTGTAGCAGACCCCTATCGGTTTGACCTTTTTCACTATGGTGGCGGAATGGTGTTTGGGAAAGACAGCAAATTATATTTCACAATTGGAGAGCGGTATTACAATGAAAATGAACAACCTACCCTTCCCATTGCTCAAGATTTAGATGATAAACGAGGAAAAATCCACAGACTAAATGATGATGGCAGCATCCCTACAGACAATCCTGATTTTGGAAATGAAAAAATATCAAGCATTTATGCTACAGGTATAAGAGCCGCCCAGGGAATTGCACTTGATACACTAACCGGCATGCTATGGTTTAGTGAACATGGCTCTGTTCAAGGAGATGAACTCAACCTTTTGCAAAAAGGAGCCAACTATGGCTGGCCAATCAAGACTACAGGAAAATACAGGAACTCTAACTATGAACCGCCAATAATGGAGAATGTAGAATTTACAGCACCTCAACACTACTGGCTGCAGACCATAGCGCCAACAGGCTTGTGCATTTATAGAGGATCAGAATTTCCTGCCTGGCAAGGCGACATTATTTTGGCTGGTTTGTCACGAGGTAGCTTGTGGAGAATAAAACTAGATGGAACTACACCCATTCATGTAGAGGAATTATTTGTAAACGATAGAGTGCGTTCACGAAAAGTAGCTCAAAGCCCAAATGGCAAACTCTACATGCTAACAGACGAACCAAATGGAAAGCTTATTAGGATAAAACCTGCTGCTAAGGATGATTAAATAATAGCTTGTTCTCGTCTACCACTGAAAATCCTCAGGGAATTTGAAGATTAAGTTATAGCTATATGCAAAAGAATATAGATCAATCCTATTTCATCTATTTATATCTAATTGCATATAATTTGAAAGAACATGAATGTTAGAATGAACAACGACAATTTGGCAATGAAGTCTTGGATTGTTGACATCTTGAACATTAAATGGCATCTTGACTAAAACGAAATTATGAATCTTAAGCTGACTTTTTGAAACGAAGAACCGAAATACTAATAGGCCTGCTATGCATACTGATCGCTGGTCTATTGATTCCACAACATTTTACAATGCCCGTAGAGAATGCTTCGGCCAAGGATTATAATCAGCAATCATTTTGGTATTACCCTTGGGGCAAATCAGGAACACATAAAGGCGTTGACATCTTTGCCAAGAAGGGTACTAACCTAAACGCTTCAACATCAGGGCTCATACTCTACACCGGTAAGATAAAAATGGGTGGTAAAATTGTCATTATTTTAGGGCCGAAATGGCGAATACACTACTATGCGCATTTAGATGAAATCACAGCCTCTTTTGGGTGGACCAATAGAAACGACAAAATTGGCACAGTTGGAGATAGCGGCAATGCCAAAGGAAAACCCCCACACGTTCATTATTCAATAGTTACTTTACTGCCTTATGTTTGGCGAATAGACACTGGTCCACAAGGTTGGAAGAAGATGTTTTACCTAAACCCGATCACTTATTTAAAAACTGAGAGCGAATAAGAAACTGTCACTATTCACACGATATGTAACACTACTCCTTGAGAATCGTAAGATTGTATTACTTTCACTTTCTAACCCGCCCAATTGTCAATAAGGGCAGTATCACACTAACCTTATATCGATGACCAAAAAGAGAAAAACGCTAATCGTGAGGATTACATTGTTAGTTGGTACTATCATTTCTTTATTCTTCGTACCATGGATTTTGGTCAAAGCCTGGCTCCTTCCGCTACCCGATACGCTTCAAGGGCAATTAGACGAGGCCGTTGAGCAAGGCTTTGAGGGTGTTATCGTTTACGTAGACCAGGCTGGTAAGCCGCCTCAATATTTAGCTTCCGGCTGGCACAATAGAGAAACCAAGACAGTTGCCAATCCTCATGCACTGTTTAAAATTGCCAGTATTAGTAAGCTCTATGATGCCGTAGCCGTAACAAAACTGGTAAGCGATGGACGGCTTTCTTTAGATAAGACCATTGCTGATTATCTGCCAAATTTGGTAGGAAGAATCGAAAACGTTGATAAAATCACTTTGAGACTACTCATTCAGCACAGAAGTGGCATTCCTAATTTTACGGATGCTCCTAATTTTTGGTCAGAACCAACAAAGAGCTACGAAGAAAGCCTGTCGTTGATTTTAGATAAACCAGCCAACTTTGAGCCCGGTGAAGATTATGAGTACTGTAACACCAATTATCTTCTGCTCAATAAGATAATGGATGATGAACTTGGCTATGATAATTTTCAATTCATAAAGGAAGAAATTTTAGTCCCTCTAAATCTTAACAATACCTTCAGCTCACTCAATGATGTGAATTTAGACGATGTAATGAGTGGTTATCATGTAGATCATCCATATGATTTAAAAAAGGACGAACATGGTATGTTAGCCACCGCTGACGATTTAGGCACTTTTATGAGAGCTTTAAACGATGGTTCTATATTTGAAAAAGGAGAGCAAGAAATCTATGCTTCCATCTATGAATTTGAACATGGCGGTTGGGTTCCAGGATACCAGAGTTTCGCCAATTATTACAAAGATATTGATGCCGTTGTCGTTCAATTCTACAACACAACAGACGCTAAACTACTCAACTGGAACCTATCAGAAATAATTAATAACAGAATTGTAAAGATTATTAGAAACGAAAATCCATAGAATTATAAGGTGAGAATAAAATAGTCGTTATATCTAAAATGAAGCTGAAACTACTCCACATATTCTCCCTTCTGTTCTTAAGTAGTTCAGTATTTGCGCAAACAGACTTTTACAGAGCGCTTGCAGACTCTACGCTCACACTCACCAATCAACAGGTTATTTATGATCCCTCTTATTTTCGGCTTGATTACCCCAATGGAGATGTGCCTGCTAATAAGGGCGTTTGTACCGATGTAGTTATCAGGGCATACCGAAAAATCGGCATTGACTTACAGAAGGAAGTACATGAAGACATGAAAGCTCATTTTGACTTATATCCTAAAAATTGGGGGTTAACACATCCTGATAAGAATATTGACCACAGACGAGTGCCAAACCTTATGACATTTTTCGGGCGATATGGTAAGACCCTTTCAATCAACGAAAATCCTACTAATTATCAGCCAGGCGATATTGTTTGCTGGCAATTGAGCGGTGGCATGACGCATATAGGTATCGTTTCCACTAAAAAAGCTACAGACACCTTACGACCAATGATTATCCACAATATTGGCAGCGGTCAGGTTTTAGAAGATATGTTATTTGACTTTAAGATCATCGGGCACTATCGGTATGGAGAGTAGCAGCGGGCATATGGACAACTTAAACAACACAGCTTATTATGGCAAAGATCTGGCCTTTGTTCATGACCAGGGACACTCACAATTTGCAAAGAAAGCTACTAAAGTGATAGCCAGCCTCATGGGTGAAAATCCCAGAGCAGAATTGTTGGTAGACCTCGGGTGTGGCAGCGGAAGACTGGAGCAAGAACTCGCTGAGTCACCTATAAACATTATTGGGGTTGATTATTCCGCTGCTATGATTGAGCTTGCTAAGCAAAATTCTCCAGAGACTAAGTTTCTCGTTGAGTCAATTTATGACTTTCAAATCCCTCAATGCGACATCGTCTGTTCAATTGGTGAGTGTTTCAACTATCTGTTTGCCAACAAGGGAGATTTAAATGAATTAAAAGATTTGATATCCCGAATATACAATGCGTTGAGGCCTCAGGGCTACCTGGTTTTTGACATCCTCACCACCGAAATCTTGCAAACCTCCCAGATCAACTCAAAAGTTATAGAGCAAGATTTATGGACAATTTTTCTATCAGTAAACGTAGAAAAAAATGAAAGTATATTGACACGAGCAATTACCTTGTTCCTTAAAGACGGTGACCACTATCGAAAGAGTAAAGAGGTACACAAACAAAAACTGTTCAAAAAAAAGGACATAGAGGAAATTTTGATTGAAGTAGGATTCAGAGTGGACAAAATGGATGGCTATGATGATCTTCCCTTTAGATCTGGACAAGTTGGGTTTCTTTGCAAGAAAGACGGAGAATGTTGACCGATGACGTTGTTCTTATCCTTAAATGTAATGCATGCCCCCT
>NZ_SMMD01000570.1 GCF_009711475.1 Fulvivirga aurantia | reverse complement strand
TGATAACCACCCGTTGTTTGGGCATCAGCTAGCAGTATAATAGGTTGACCTTGGTTTGTCACTTGAATTGTACCTGGGATCACACCACTAGAGATCAATTCTTCTGAGGGTGAAAAATCTAGTCTGGTATTCAGGCGACATCCCATTCTATTAGAATCATGATGTAGTTTGTGGCCTTGACCAAAGAAATGAGCAATATTTAATTTAGAAAATAAGTCAAACTCAGGTCCGGGTAGTACCCGAACTCTTATCACATTTGCTAATACCGGACGCTCATTTGTCTCTTTATATTTAATCTCTTTAGTCCTAAACTCGATTGTACTACCCTTGGCAATTACGCTCTCGGAGGTCAATATCTCAGCCTGGTGTGTAGCAGCTGATGCGCTTCCTAACCATTTTGTGACCATCCAGTCACCTGCTACTGCGAGATAAGCTCTGCAACCTGATTGAGCATGGCTAAATTTTAAAATATCTCCATTTTTTAGGTCTAGAGTGCGATGCATAGGCCATTTCTCTCCGTTAATGGTTGGCGCTAGATCAGCACCAGTAAGGGCTACAGTGAGATTGCCTTCAACTTCTATTTCCGGCCCTAATAGAGTTATTTCAATTACAGGTGAATCACTAGGGTTTTGCACTAGTGCGTTTGCAATTCTTGCAGCAGACTTATCCATTGGGCCACTTATAGGTACACCATAGGCTTCAAAACCATACCGACCTGCATCCTGAATAAGTGTTTGCAGCCCG
The DNA here is from genome assembly GCF_009711475.1 of Fulvivirga aurantia. Lineage (GTDB taxonomy): Bacteria > Bacteroidota > Bacteroidia > Cytophagales > Cyclobacteriaceae > Fulvivirga > Fulvivirga aurantia. Next base: position 3,390 of record NZ_SMMD01000570.1, on the reverse strand, counting down.
GGTTTTTTGAAATGTAGCTTTGCCTTATTCATAAAGCGAATCGTAATTGAATTCGTTGTTCTTTACTTTGACTTCGATCTTTGAAAATTCGACCCTGTCAATCGAATAAAACTTAGTAGTATCCCCTGTTTCAAACAAAAAAGGATGATCATCTTTGGCTTTAAAACACTCAATTGGTGTGCCCCCGATCAGCTGCCAACCGCCTGGTGCCACAGATGGATAAATGCCGGTTTGTAAACCAGCAATTCCTACTGCTCCTTTTGGTACAGCCCTGCGAGGCTCGTCTCTTCTTGGGCATTTCAATTCTGCTGGTAGCTTACCCATATAGGCAAACCCAGGAATAAAACCCATCATATATACTTGATATGTATGACTCGTATGTAATTTGACGATTTCCTGAGTGGTCAAGCCAGTGATTGTCTTCACTTCTTCTAAATCGGGGGCTATATCAGGATCATAACACACCGGGATTTTTAAAACCCGACCATTTTTCTCAGCAGATATTGATGATTTACAATTTTTACTCTTTGATTCAAGTTCCAGGTAAGAAATTTTATTAGGGTCAAATACAATGGTGAGTGAGCAATAAGCAGGAATCATCGAGAGAACTCCATGCACATCTATAAGTTGTTCTTTTAGAGCTCTTACTTGCTGATTGATAGCAGGATCAATCTCCTGCTTAAACCTGACAAGCATGGCCCGGTCTCCATACGGTATGCAGTCCATCATATCGCGAAAGCTTCTATACTAATATTATTCTCTCTGGCAGTATTTCTTATTGCCTGTAGAATATTCACTGCGGAGGGGTTATCGCCATGTATACATACACTATCAGCAGCAATATCTACCTCTGACATATCGCTCGCTCTTACTTTGCCATGCATGACCATATGCATTACTTGTTTTGCCGCTTCCTGAGGATTTGAAATAACTGCATTTTCTTTGCTTCGAGACTCTAATCGCCCTTCACTTGTATACTTTCTATCTGCAAAAGCTTCTTTTATAAACCTGATGCCTTTTTTCGTAGCTAAGCTTTCTATACCACTTCCAGCAAGACCCATAATGGCCAGTTGATCATCTACAGCCTGAATGGCTTCTATAACTACAGTTGCCTCTTGGTCATCATCTGCAATTGAGTTGTAAAGTGCTCCGTGCGGTTTTACGTATTTCAGCTTACCACCACAACTTTCGGTCATACCTTTGAGAGCAGCTACCTGATATTTAATAATGGCACTAAGCTCTTCCACTGATAATTGCATTTTTCTCCTTCCAAAACCTGCTAAATCAGGATAGGAGGGATGTGCTCCAATTTGCACTCCGTGAGAGATGGCATGTTTAATGGTCTTTTCTATATGGTAAGGGTCACCACCATGAAAGCCACAAGCGATGTTGCATGAGGTGATATAAGGAAACAATTCAGTATCGTTACCAATTTTGAATTGGCCAAAGCTCTCACCCATGTCGCAATTGATATCAATTTTCATAAATTATAATTTTCCTAAAGCTGAAAGTATACTTTTAACCCCCAACCCCAGTGTTATCAATATAACAATTACTCCCAGTACATTAACGGTCGTTGAGTTTGAATATTGGCCCATAATTCGTTTGTCATTCATAATCCAAACCAGGAAACCTGCGATTATAGGCAGTAAAAGGCCATTAGCTACCTGAGCAAAAAGTATAACCGCTGTGGGTTTGAAGCCTAAGGAAGAAAAGATTATACCCAAAATCAATACAAAGGCCCATACGAATCTAAATCGCTTTCCTTTTAAGTTGTGCTTCCACCCAAGTACCTCAGAAGTTGCGTAGGCCGCAGCTAAAGGAGCAGTTACAGAAGACGATAGTCCGGCAGCTAAAAACCCGAAGGCAATGAAATTTGTAGACCAATTGCCTAATAAAGGTCCTAATTGGGAAGAGAGGTCGCCAAAGCTATTTACAGTTTTACCGCTATTTTCAAAGGCTACTGCAGCCGTAATTAAAATAGCCATAGTGATGATGCCACCTAATGTGATTGAAATCACGGTATCCCATCGTGATAGGTTTAGTCCATCTTGTCCGCTCCATTTCTCTTTGCTTGAGGAAGCATGTAAAAATAGGTTGTAAGGCACAACCGTAGTGCCTATAAGTCCAACCACCATAAGAGATGCATCTTTAGGAAGTTTTGGAATAAATAGGTTTGATGCGATCTGACCAAGGTCTGGTTGAAGCATAATGGCTGAAACTAGAAAAACAATACCCATGATACTCACTAAGGCAATGAGTGATCGTTCTATTATTTTGTATTGACCACTATACAAAAGCCCGAAGGCCACCACGCCTATAAGGATTATTAAAGGGTTGATCGTGTAATTATTCCCGAAATCTTCAAACCCTAACACAGCACCTGTAATGTTGCCTGCTTCATAAGCGGCATTACCTACTAGAATGGCACCAATAACCAATACGATTACCCCGACTTTTATAATCGGAATTTTCGGTTTATCTCTCAAAGCTTCACCGACCCCCATACCACCAATCACCCCAAGTCGGGCAGACATTTCCTGTAGAATTATGGTAGCTACGATAGAAAATAGTATAGCCCAAAGCAATGTATAACCATAACCTGCACCGGCAATGGTGGCAGTGGTAACTGTGCCCGGTCCGATAAAAGCTGCTGCTACCATCACACCAGGGCCAAGTTGTTTTAGTTTGTTAAGCATTTAGATTTCGTTATACCCTGGGTTAATATAAGCTTTTATGAAGACATGGGGAGTTGCTTAATAGAAGAAATAATCTTCTCGCTTAAATCAGCGGTAAAGTCAATTTCCTTATAAACCAGATGGTCTTTGTCTTGGAGAAACTGATAATAAACACCCTTGTCGTGGAACCAGTTTAACTCAGGTGCATATGGGTCGTCACTGCCATAATAGAGGTTGACGTGTGTTGCTGGTACCTTGGTTTCGATTCGTAATCGAGTGGATGAAACAGCCCATAAATTCCTTAATCGTAAGCCTGCCAGGGCTGCCTTCCAGGCTATGGTGCCACCGATACTGAAAGCCAATACATCCGTTGACTCTCTGTCTTTTGCCATTAAATGGTTGACTGCTTTGGATATTCCTCCATTTACAAAATGCCTGTGAGCAGCGTCTTCATCTAATTGAGAGCTAATCCCTGCTAAATGTCGTGAGTCATAAACCTCAATTTCATAATGTTGATTCAGTTGAGATATATACCTATCAAGCCAACCATCTAGTCCATGAATGTCAGAAATTATAATAAGTCTAGGCTTCACAGCATGCTAAAATCTTTGAGCTGACTAAAGGTATTTTCATCATTCACTGTAATTTGTATTATTCCAAATGAAGAACGTGCACCATAAAGCAATGTCTTGTTTTTCTCCATTACCTCAAT
>NZ_SMMD01000773.1 GCF_009711475.1 Fulvivirga aurantia | reverse complement strand
GCAAACGACTGATTTAAACTTCTGTTCTGCAAAAGTGTTGATCCCTAGCAGAAAGCGGTTATAATCAGTAGCACCAAAACCAATAGAAAACAACTTTAATAAAAATGAATAAAGTACTCATAATTGATGATGATAAAGATATCTGCCTTTTGCTACAGAAATTTCTTTCTAAAAAAGGCTATGATGCTACTTTTGAGATAACCGGTGAGGAGGGTATTAAAGCTCTGAAAAAAGATCATTACGATCTTGTGATAAGTGATTATCGACTACCAGACGATGATGGTATTAGCATATTAAAGAAAATAAAAATCATCAATCCTGAGTCTGCGGTAATTATCATTACAGGATACTCCGATGTACGCACAGCGGTAGAGACATTGAAGCATGGTGCCTATGATTATGTAACCAAGCCGCTATACCCTGATGAAATTTTGGTGACCATAGAAGATGCTATTGAAGCCAAAAAGAATCAGAAAAAACAGCGTGAAAGTATAAGCAAGGGTAAGAAACGCCCTAAAACTAATAAAAAGACCTTTATTGTAGGTAAAAGTAGCCAATCAGCTACAGTACAAAAGCATATCGACCTTATCGCCCCAACTGATATGTCGGTGATTATCTCCGGAGAGACGGGTTCTGGTAAGGAATTCGTAGCCAACGAAATCCACAACAAGAGTAAGAGAAAAGACCAGCCATTTGTAGCTATCGACTGCGGTGCCTTACCCAAAGAGCTTGCTGGTAGTGAACTTTTCGGTCATATGAAAGGAGCTTTTACTGGTGCCCTTGCAGATAAAAAAGGTAGTTTCGAATTGGCCGATGGTGGTACATTATTTCTTGATGAAATCGGTAACCTGACTTACGAAAACCAGATTAAGCTGCTTCGTGTACTTCAGGAGAGAAAAATTAAGAGACTGGGAGGGGTAAAAGATATTGATATTGACGTGCGCGTGATTGCTGCAAGTAATGAAGACCTCAAAGATATGGTCAAAAAAGGTAGCTTCAGGGAAGATATTTACCATAGGCTCAATGAGTTTAGAGTAGAGCTATCACCATTGAGAGAGCGTAAGTCAGATATTATGGTTTTCGCCAACCACTTCTTACAAATAGCAAATGACCAGCTTGACAAAAATGTAGAGGGTTTTGACGAGCAAGTAGAAGATAAACTTAAAAACTACTACTGGCACGGAAACCTGAGAGAGCTACAAAATGTGATCAAAAGAGCAGTATTGCTTACCAACGGAGACAAGGTGGAGATGGAAAGTTTGCCATCTGAGATTATTTCTCCTGATTATTTATCGGGCTCATTTGATTCAGGCACTTCAAATAGCGATAAGCCACAAGATCTTACCAATCTTAAAGCGGTATCAGAAAGTGCAGAGCGAACAGCCATTATTAATGTATTAGAAAAAACCGGATATAATAAAACAAAAGCTGCAGAGGTATTAAATATTGATAGAAAAACCTTGTACAATAAGCTCAAGGCGTACGATATAAACATATAGCCTCGAATGACATCACTCCGCTCGTTCAGTATATTTATTGCAGTGACGATAGCATTTTTGCTTATTTTATCTGTAGTAACTTATCGAAGTTTAAATTCTTATATCAACGATGCCAGATGGGTAAACCATGCTTCCATGGTGCTCAAAGAGCTAGAGGCTGTTATAAGTTCTGTCAAAGATGCTCAAACTGCTCATCGCGGTTATGAGCTTACTGCCGATTCCACTTTTTTACAACCGTATGTAAATTCGAAAAACACGGTGGTGAGGAAGGTGAATACCATCGACAGTTTATTGTTAGGCAATCTTGGTCAAAAAAAGAGGCTCGACTCACTAGCTCGCCTAATAGAAAAGCAGTACAACATCACAGATGAGATTCTTGACAGGAAGACACAGGGTGAAGCCCTGGATTCCTATTCCGTCAACCTATTGCGGTTTGATGAAGAAAACATGGTAAAAATCCGCAAGCAGGCCGACCTTATGATTAAGGCAGAGGAGGAGTTACTCCGTGAGCGTTCTTCTTCACAACGTACGACCGGTAGCATTGCACCACTCTTTATATTAATCAGCTTTATAGGGGCCTTCTTGGTATTGCTGTACCTTTTTTCCCAGCTATATAAAACCATTAAAATTAAGAACGATGCTGAGTATGAGCTCGAGCAAAACCTCAAGCTGTTGAGTCATGAGGTGTCGCATAAAGAACACACACAAGAGCTGCTAAAGAGAGTATTAGATAGCTCGTTGAGTGCTATATATTTTATAAAAGCAGTTAGGGATACACAAGGAAAAATCGTTGACTTTAGATACTCTATGGCCAATAAGCAGGTAGAAATAATGCTTAAAAAGGACCTGTCAGAAATGATGAGTAAAACTCTTGGTACGGCATTCCCGGGTGTATATGAAAGCGGTCTCTTTGATAAGTATGTAGCTGTAGTCGAAAACGATGAGCTTTTGGTTACTGAGTTCCATTACGGGTATGAGCACCTGGATGGATGGTATAGTCTAACCGCCATGAAGCTGGATGATGGTTGCGTAGTGACATTCTCTGATATAACAGAGAGAAAAATGGCTGAGCGAGAGATGATTCATAAAAACCAAGAGTTAAAAGAATCTAACGAAAATCTTGAGCAGTTTGCTTATGTGGCCTCGCATGATTTACAAGAGCCTCTACGTAAAGTGCGCACCTTTGGAGACCGCATAGCTACCAAATACAGCGACCTAATTGATGCTAAAGGGAAAGATTACATCAATCGGATGAACAATGCAGCACAGCGTATGCAGTTTTTGATCGATGACCTGCTCAAATACTCCCGAGTGGCACGGCACCCCAAAGAAATGGTGAAAATTGACCTGGAAATGATTGTCAATAATCTACTGGGTGATTTAGAGACCAGGATAAAAGACAGAAATGCGACTGTAAACGTAAAAGGTTTACATCCTATACAAGGCGATAGCACGCAGTTAAGGCAGTTATTTCAAAATCTTATCAGCAACGCAATAAAATTTACGCCTTTAGAGCGAAATCCTGTAATCAATATCACGGGTAAGCGTGTTAGAGGTAAGTCACAAAAAGATTTTGACATTGATTCCAATAAAAGGTATTTGAGAATCGAACTGACAGACAATGGTATCGGATTTGAACAAAAATATGCAGAAAGAATTTTCAACATATTTGAAAGACTGCATGGTAAAAGCGAATTTGAGGGTACCGGAATTGGTTTGGCTATTTGTCAGAAAGTAGTGCAAAACCACAATGGCTTTATAAGAGCCGAAGGAAGAGAAAATGGAGGAGCTAAATTTATAATTCTTTTACCAGTAAAATTTAAGTAGTATGACGGACATTACTAACGGTAAGAAAACGGAGATCAAGGTATTTTTACTTGATGATGATGAGGACGATTTTATAATTGTAGAAGATTTATTAAGTGAATTAAACTCGCTACTCACCATCTCAGTAACCTGGGAGCCTGACTACGAAAAAGCGCTCGAAATCGTAAAGACTTCAGACGAATATGATATTTGTCTGGTAGACTATCGCCTTGGCGAATATAACGGGTTGCAGTTTATAAAGAGCCTCAGGGAGAGCGGCAATAATATTCCGTTGATCTTACTTACAGGTCAGGGTGATAATGAGATAGATTATGAAGCAATGAAACTGGGTGCTTCAGACTATCTGGTAAAAGGTGTATTCGATGCACAATTACTAGGTAGAAGTATTCGCTATGCTATTAATCACTCTCAATCGGTAAGGGAGCTCAATGCCAACGAAGAGAAGTACCGTTCGCTATTCATGCGCTCTGTAGATGCAATTTATATCATCAATAAGGAGCATTTATTTATCGATGCTAACCCTTCTCTGGAAAATCTGCTCGGGTATTCTCGTGATGAGCTCATGAAAATATCTATGAAAGATACTTTTAGCAGCCAGAAAGCATATAGCTATTTCAACCAAATGCTGGCTAAAAATCTGCATGTAAAAGACTTTGAGGTAAAGCTCTGCACAAAAGATGATAAAGAACTTGACTGTATCATCAACAGTGTGGCTTTAAAGGATGAAAACGATGAGATATACGCCTATCAAGGTATTGTACACGACCTTACAGTAAGAAAGAAAGCAGAAAAAGAACTGCTTGTGGCAGAAAAATTGGCCATGACCGGACAGATCGCCAGAAGTATGGCTCATGAGGTAAGAAACCCTCTCACCAACTTAAACCTGGCGATGGAGCAGCTAAAAGAAGAGGTGGAAGATAATGAAGATGCAGATATGTATCTCGACATTATCAAACGAAATGCCAGAAGGATTGAGCAGTTGATTACGCAAATGCTCAAATCTTCTAAACCTAAAGAGCTCAATAGCGAAGAAATCTGCATCAACGATGTGCTGGAGGAAACGATAGCCATCACCCAGGATAGAATTAAACTACGAGGAATTAAACTCGAAACAGACTTTACCTCCTTTCTACCAAAATTTAGCGCAGACAAGGAGCAATTGAAAACCGCTTTTCTTAATATAATAATCAATGCCATTGAAGCGATGGAAGAGAATGAGGGTGTATTAAGAATTGAGACTCACATGTCGGCAGATATGCTTATGGTAGAGGTTAAAGACAATGGAAAAGGTATTCCAGAACACGAAATCAGGAAACTTTTCGATCCTTTCTTTACAGGCAAGGCAGGTGGAATGGGACTAGGCCTTACATCCACACAGAATATTTTAAACAGTCACAAGGCCCAGGTTGATGTCGAAAGCGAAGTTGGCGTTGGAACGACTTTTAGCATTTCTTTCAACCCAAGAAACTAAATTTTGTTATAAGAAGTAAAGTGCGATATGATACAGGTTATTAATCCGGCAACAGGTGAACATTTAAGAACATATGATGAACTCTCACCAGAAAAAGTGAGCGAAATTATCGATGACGTAAATGAGGCCTGGTACAGTTGGAAAGAGGTTTCCTTTGATGAGCGCGCAGCTCATATGATGGAACTTTCGAGGCTTATAAAAAAAGATAAAGAACGTCTCGCCAGATTGATGACAGAAGAGATGGGTAAAGTATATAGCCAGGGCATTTCAGAAGCGGAGAAATGTGCCTGGGTTTGCGAATACTATGCTCAAAATGCACAGGAATTTTTAAAAAATGAGCCAAAAGAAAGTGATGCATCAAATAGTTATGTAGCATTCAGGCCACTGGGGCTAGTGTTGGCAATAATGCCATGGAACTTTCCTTTTTGGCAGGTAATGAGATTTGCTGCCCCTGCTCTTATGGCCGGAAACGTAGGCATTTTAAAACATGCTTCTAACGTACCAGGTTGTGCAGCAGCTATTGAAGAATTAATTAAAAGGGCGGGATTTCCGGAAAATGTATTTCGAAATCTACATGTAGGAAGCGACCAGATTGAAGACATCATAGCCAATGAAAAAGTAAAGGCAGTGACCCTTACGGGGAGTACACCGGCTGGAAAATCTGTAGCGGCCTATGCCGGGAAAAATTTAAAGAAAACTGTATTAGAGCTCGGAGGTAGCGATCCTTATATAATTTTGGAGGATGCTGACCTTGACCTTGCTATAGAAAAATGTGTGACCAGCAGACTCATAAATAATGGCCAAAGCTGTATTGCCGCCAAAAGATTTATAGTTGTAGAGTCGATAGCCGATGAGTTTGAAAAAAGAATGGTGGAGGCTATGGAAGCCAAAAACATGGGCGACCCGGAGCTTGAAGGTACTGACCTCGGCCCTATGTCGAGAAAAGATTTACGTGAAGAGCTTCATGAGCAAGTTAAAGAATCAGTAGAAAAGGGAGCGAAACTTTTGCTGGGAGGAGAGATTCCTGAGAGTGATGGATTTTTCTACCCTGCAACCATACTGACCAATGTGCCTAAAGCCGCACCTGCGTATTCACAGGAGCTTTTCGGTCCGGTTGCTTCTATCATAAGAGTACAAGATCTGGAGAAGGCGATTGAGGTAGCCAATGATACCGAATTTGGTTTAGGTGCCGGGATTTTTACCAAAGATGAAGAAAAGGGTAGGGAAATAGCAGAAACACGGCTGGAAGCAGGTTGCTGCTTTGTTAATGATTTTGTAAAATCTGATCCACGATTGCCTTTTGGAGGTATAAAAGGTAGTGGTTATGGTCGCGAACTAAGTTCTTTTGGCATCAGAGAGTTTGTAAACACAAAAACTGTATATGTGGCATAAAGTGAAATTAGCTTTCATTTTTCTGCTTGTTTTAGCTACACAACTGCACGCCCAGGATTCACTCAACAAAAAAAAGAAATGGACCGATACCAAGGTATTTAAAGTATCAGCTGTACCTGTGGCGCTCACTACGCTTGGGCTAATCACCACTTCTAGTTCTTCACCAATCGACAAGTTTGATGTCAGAGAAAGTATCAATGAGAGATTTCCAGATTTCTCATCCTCTTTTGACGATTACTTAAGATATGTGCCTCCGGCATCTGTTTACCTGCTTGACCTGGCCGGTGTTGAACCTAAAAATGACCTGGGAGATAGAACGATACTTTTTTTGAAATCAAATATATTGGCCTTAGCCATTACATTCCCCCTAAAAGGACTCACTAAAGTACGAAGACCCGATGGTAGTAGCTCTGCATCATTTCCATCATTACACACGGCTCAGGCCTTTTTAGGAGCTACATTCTTGCACAAAGAGCTTGGGCATAAAAGTGTGTGGTACTCAGTGGCTGGTTATGCAATGGCAGCTACTACGGGTTTTTATCGTATGCTCAACAATAAACACTGGGTTTCGGATGTGTTGGTGGGCGCTGCGGTAGGTATATTTTCTGCAAACCTGGCCTATGCTACACACCAGTTTAAGCCAATTTTTAAAAGAAAAGACCTCAAGCTCTCAGTTTTACCTACCTATAACCGTGGGCCCGGTTTAACAATTCTCTTCTCACGGTAGGGAAAAATTTCTACACTTTTCTACAGCATTTAGCAGCTTAATAGCCTTAAATCGCTGAAAATCAAAGATTTATTATTCAGGAATAATATTGGAATTAGAAGAGGTATGAACAAGATAATCACAACAATCGCAATGCTAGTTATACTTGTGCCAGGTCAGATCTTTGCGCAGTATACAGAGGAGGAGGATAGAGAGCCTTATAATATCAAACCTGCCATTGATATACCAATTACGTTGTTGGGTACAGGGGCTACGATTTATGGCTTTTATAAAATTTCAGAAAAAAGTGGTTCTGATTCTACCACCATCGTAAACTTAAGTTATGATGCAGACGTGTCAAGGATTAATCAGGACTTCACTTCCCCAAGATATTCAGAACAAGCCAATAAAGACAGTGATATTCTATTTTACGGGTCAATGGCTCTACCACTTACCCTGTTGTTTGATAAACAAATAAGACATGATGCACTCGAAGTGGGTCTGTTGTATTGGGAAACAATGGCCATTACTGGTAGTATGTACACACTCACCGCTGCCAATGTAGACAAATACAGACCTTTAGTATATAGTTCTGAAGCACCTTTAGAAGAAAAAATGAGGGATCAGTCCAAAAACTCGTTTTTTGGTGGGCACCCTGCCGTAGTGGCCTCTTCGAGTTTCTTTGTAGCAAAGGTTGTGGCTGATTATTATCCTGAGAGAAAGGGATTGAAGGCTGTTTTATATACGAGTGCTGGTGCACTTACAGTTACCACAGGCTACCTGAGATATAGAGCGGGTAAGCATTTTATGACGGATATCGCCATTGGCTCTTTGCTGGGAACACTCAACGGTATTTTAATACCAGAACTACATAAGAAAAAAGATAACAAGTTGGACCTGAGCTTCTTCAGCGGAGATGCACATGGTGTGGCCTTAAGGCTTAAAATCTAAATAACAATAAATAAATAGTACACATAAAGTACATAGCTTAATATAAATAATA
>NZ_SMMD01000221.1 GCF_009711475.1 Fulvivirga aurantia | reverse complement strand
GAATAGTTGATCGATGGTCTGCCAAAATCTGGCAAAATGAATCAAAGGGGTATGTTGACCATCGCTATGAAAGTGCTGAAATTCTCATCAATAATCACCTGGGTTATGGTATTGTCATCAATCTAAGTAAGACTTTAGCCTTAAACCAAAGTGTAGGTGCCGGCATTTATTATTCGACCACTGATAATGACGAAAGATCAGGTGGTGCACCTGAAATAAGTGATCATAATGTAAAGGGCTATACCGACTTAGGTTTTACGTGGGGGCTTGATTTTTCATTTGTATATAAACTCAAATGAAAAAATGTGCTAACATAATAAAGGCTTCTAAAATGTATGTCTCTGATATAGTGTCATCACTGCCACCTGAATTTTATTACCACAATTTACAACACACTCAATATGTAGTTGAGGGAGTAAAAATTATGTCAGATTACCATGTTGTTTCACCTGAAAAAAGAGAAAAACTTATTCTTGCTGCCTGGTTTCATGATACTGGTTTTATAGAGTCATACAAAAATCATGAAAGCCACAGTCAGCATATAGCAACACAGTTTTTGCATAACTTAAATTGTTCTGAGTCTGACATATTACAAGTCTGTCATCTAATAGAAGCAACCCGACTTCCTACAAATCCTAAATCATTATCAGAAAAAATCATTTGTGATGCAGATATGAGACATCTGGCAGCTAATAATTATATGGAAATAAACAATAAACTCAGGCAGGAGGTGATGTCTTGTTGTCATGAAAAATTTGATGATGAAACATGGGCTTTTCTCAATCTTCGATTTTTAGAAATACATAGATATTATACATCATATGCAAAAGAGATACTGAGGCCGAAGAAAGAAGTTAACATAGCCCAAATTGAGTACACTTACTCATAAGCGCAAAAAAAGCCCTGCTTGCGCAGGGCCTCCAAATCAAAACCAACTATTAATTTGAACTAAAATCTTTTACAAGGGAAAAGCCATTGCTGAACCACTATTATTAGATTTATTAATCTTTTTATTTTCTACCATTGG
>NZ_SMMD01000526.1 GCF_009711475.1 Fulvivirga aurantia | reverse complement strand
CTCAATAGCCGCTGTACAGTAATTATTAGGCGTATTGTTTACCAGCAGATTGTGTGGTAATCGGCTCCTGGTCACTCATATTGTGGTGGTTAATTACCTTGCTTAGATAGAGCGTATGATCGCCAGAGCTTATACTTTCCATAGCCTTACACGTGATATACCCAATGGCCTGATCTATTATTATTTGATCATTTTCATCTCTTCTATAAGGTATACCATTAATGGTCGTGTCAGTAATCTCAGAATCCTGAGCAAATGTTTCAATTTTATCTTCCTGGCCTTCGCCTAAAATATGTACGGTAAATTCTCTGCTTTTCTCAATAGTCTCTTGTAAGTCACTATCAATATTTACCGCTATTGCCATAATTGGTGGCTCAAAAGAAGTTTGAGTTACCCAATTAATGGTACCTGCTGCTATAAAATCCTTATCTCTTGTTGTCATTTCATCAGCATCTTTTACTGATGTTACAATGTATTGTCCGTATGAGAGTTTCTTTAAAGTATCCATATTATATATTTATATATCAGTTGTTAATAGATGTGCAATTACCATGCACACTATAATAAGGCGCTTTAAAGCCATTTTGTTTAATAAAAAGTATCAAAAATTAAACAAAAATGGAGAATGTGTTCTACAGTTGGTTAATTTCTACCCACCACATAGGCCCACCAAATAAGCAGTGGATGGATAACAACGAGTCTAAACCAGGCGATCCATGGGGGTACGCACAAGCCCTCTTCGACACAGGAGCCTATGATGATGAAATGCAGATGAGCAGGAATAAATGCAACAAGCATAATTACAATACCCAGGCATGCCAACCTGCGGGTTCTTTTCGGTATGACTAACAAACCCAATAGCATTTCTATTACGCCACTTAAACTGTTAATCAGCTCCGGGTTTGGAAGGTAGTCAGGAATAAGGCCTAAATAAAAATCAGGCATGATGAAATGGTTCAACCCTGCTACACAATAAAACATGACTAGGCTGTATCTCAGTATTTTATGCATCGGTCAATTTCCAATTTGCTTTATGGGCTTCCTTGAGAATGATAATGAATGGGATCCACCAGATAAAATCGTTGGTAAAAAGGGTGTAGATAAACTCAAAGGGCACAATGTCATTTAAATAATTAAATAAGAAACCTAAAGGACCAAATATTTTGCCAAGAAACCCTACAGCTACGATTGGCCAATGCCTGACAGGGTCGTAGGAAGCCCACCAATAGCCAAGGCCGTAAACGCCAATGACCATACCCATGCCTTGCCAAATCAAAGGATGATTTAAAGGCTCCATACCTACAAGTTCGAAAAAATGATTAGGAAAGAGTACGACCCAAGCTCCCCAAATGATATTATAGACTGCTGCCAGCCGGAGTGTCAACTTCATGCTTTTCTGATTATTAAATAGATTAACAATGAGAGATGCATTAGGTTGAATTTTAACCTTTTTTGAATTGCTTGTCGTAAATGATATATCCGATAAAAGTAACCAGGCCGACTACTGAGACCCAGAGCATACCGGATTTTAGCTTTTCAGTATTTTGTCCCAAATAAGCGATAAAGAAAGTAAGCGGGAGAATGCCTAGTACAGTGGCACCAATATAACGCCAATAGCCCATGTGTAGCATACCTCCAACAAAACTTATAGCGTCATTAGAAAGTATCGGGCTCAATCTCGCTACGATTACTGCACCAAAACCATACTTATCAATAAACCTTTCGATTTTCTTTTCTGACTTTACGCCCAGTAAACGTTCGACCAGAGGGGCTCCAAAATAAGAGCCAAACCAATAGCCTACACTGCTTGCGCAGAATATGGAGATTATGATTAGTAAGCTTCCCCAAACGGGCCCATAGGCAAGTACCGAGACGACCATTAATATAAAAGAAGGAATTACTAATAAAAACATCTGCACCACCATGGCAATGACAATTACCACCGGACCAAGAAGTCCGAACTGGCCAATCCATTCTTCAGTTTTCTGCTCGTCTTTGCTGGTAAGTACACTCCATGCTGTGTCGATGAAGTTTTTGAAATCAGGTACTATGAAATAGGTGATCAGCAGAGCTACAAGAAGTGCCAGCGATAGGTATAAGGGTAGTTTACTTTTCTTTTTGGCCACTTAGTTCTCCAAAATAATCTTACCGATATGATTGCTGCTCTCCATGAGTTCGTGAGCTGCTGATGCATCGCTTAATGGAAATCTTTGATAAATAACAGCCTTAAATTTACCCGCATTGATAAGCGGCCACACATTTTTTTGAATATCCTGAGCAAGAGCTGCTTTAAATTCATTATCCCGACCTCTAAGGGTGCTGCCTGAGATAGTAATCCGTTTACGCATCATTTTCAGAATATTCAACTCTACTTTTGGCCCTTTCATGGCATTGATATGGATCAGCCTGCCCTCAGGGTTTAAAATGTTGATATTCTTTTCAAAATACTGGCCTCCGATCATGTCAAGAATTACATCTACTCCGGCCTCATTCAATTGAGCTTCAAAATCCTGAGCATTGTAATTGATGGCCTTATCGGCCCCTAACTTTAAGCAGGCCTGGCATTTCTCATCAGTCCCGGCAGTGGCAAAAACCTTTGCTCCCAGACCTTTGGCGATTTGTATGGCAGTAACTCCAATACCACTGGTACCACCATGTACTAAAAAGCTTTCACCAGACCTTAAGCCGCCCCTCTGAAAAACGTTGCTCCATACGGTAAAAATAGTTTCCGGTAAGCTTGCAGCCTCGGTAAAATCAAAGCCATTTGGTATGGGTAGACAATGGTTGGCTTCTACAGCAACTGATGTGGCATAACCACCACCTCCAACAAGCGCACAAACCTTATCTCCGATCTTCCATTGTGATACATCAGCGCCAACTTCTTCGATAATTCCGGCTACCTCCAGCCCGGGTATATCATCTGGCCAGCCTTCAGGAGCGGGATAGTTGCCCTTTCGTTGAAAAATATCTGGCCGGTTTACACCTGCGGCTTTTACATTAATCAATACTTTACTATTTGCTAGTTCTGGATCTGGCCGATCCTGCAGTTTTAGTACTTCAGGGCCTCCATTATCGGTTATAACGACTGCTTTCATAGTTCAGGATTTATTTAGGATTGCTAACAAACTCAGGTACGCGGGGTTCGTCTCGGTAAAAATCTTTTGATTTTCCTTCGCTTAAAGCCCATCGGTCGATCCATGAAATACCCCAATCTCCATAGCTGGTTACGGGATGTTCGTAAGCTGGATCTACGAGTGCGGCTTCCTGAGAAATAAAACTATAACCCTTGGTTTGAAGCATTTTGATCAGCTTTTCGAGATAATGTGTATTTAGCAAGTTGGCATGTATGAGCAAGATATGATTGATATTTCTGCCAAAAAGATCTTGTGATTTGCGTTCATAATGCTCAACAACATCAGCCATATAAGCAATGTAAGTGTTACCTAACTTTTCCATGCGCTTGGGCTGGTTTTTTATGTGGGCGATGGCATAGGCTCTTGCAAATAAATATTCGGCATTATCAATTGTCACGGGTGCCTCAATGTAATTATGTTCCGCCAAAAAAGTCCTTAATGAGTCGCTTTTACCCT
>NZ_SMMD01000552.1 GCF_009711475.1 Fulvivirga aurantia | reverse complement strand
GATCCTGTGAGCGCAGAACAATTAATACCTAATCAGTATATTGTTGTTTTTAAAGATGATGTTATGACCTCGGGCAGGGCCAATGAGCCAGTATTTACAGACAGAGCGAAAAAAATCGCTTATGCCAGAGAGAAGACGTCTAGAGCAAAGGAAGAATTGAATGCTTTCTACAAGGAACAAGATATTCTTTCTGATCAAATCCAAGCTGAATTCACTTCAGTCTACAACGGTTTTGTTGTTAATCTTGATAAAAACAAACTTGAGCAACTTCAAAATGATCCTAGAGTTGACTTTATTGAGCAAGACCGTAAAATCGAATTAGATTTTGAGGTTGAGGCTGTATATGATGCGGACAACCTACCTGATGATTTAAAGAATGGTAAAACAGAAGCACAGACCACGGCTTGTGCAATTTCGAATGCAGGAGGCTCTGCGAGCGGTGCCGGAGATAATACCTGGATTTGGATTGTTGATACCGGTATAGATTTGGATCATCCGGATCTAAATGTTAACACATCTTATTCAAGATCATTTGCTGACTCAAGCCCAGATGACTCTAATGGTCACGGTACACATGTGGCAGGTATAGCTGCTGCAGTTAATAACAGTATTGGAGTTGTTGGCGTTTCAGCTGGTGCTACTGTAGTGGCTGTAGATGTTTTAGGCTCAGGCTCTTCGAGTACGTCTACCATAATCAGCGGTATGGATTATGTCGCTTCCAACGATATCTCGGGAGATGTTGTAAATATGAGTCTCGGACCAAGATATAGAACCGGATGTTCTAGCTCCAGTGCTTACAGAAGTGCTTTGGCAAGATTAAATGATCAGTCGCAAATAGCTTTGGCTGCTGGTAACTCATCAGATGATGCTGCATATTACGATCCGGCATGTCAGAATTTGAGTCGTGTTTACACAGTTGCCTCAATGACTTGTGGAGAATCATTTTCATCATTTTCAAATTATGGATCTCCGGTTGATTGGATTGCTACTGGTAGCAGTGTAACTTCTACTTATAGAGGTGGTGGTTATGCAACACTTAGTGGTACGTCTATGGCTTCTCCTGTAGTGGCTGGTGTACTCCATCAGAGAAATTCGGCTCCAAGACAGTGTGGTAGCGTAAGCTATGGAGGAAGAACTTATAAAATAGCCTGTCGTTAATATTACTTATAAGTAAGAAGGCCCTCACAGATATTAGCTGTGAGGGCCTTTTGTTTTATGATGTTTTGACTTTTACATCTCAAAGGGTTACTGCATAGCAGCCAGACTCTCTTCCAGAATTTTAATCTTGGCTTCTGCGTCCTGGCGCTTCTTTTTCTCCATTTCCACGACTTTATCAGGAGCATTATTCACGAAACGCTCATTGCTAAGTTTTTTGTCTACAGCCTTCAGAAAGCCCTTAGTGTATTCGAGTTCTTTCTTAATATCCTCAATCTCCTGCTCAGTATCTATGCTGCCGGCAAGAGGTACAAAGAATTCATCACCCTCAATTACAAAATTTGCTGAGGCTTCTATTTTTTCTTCTGTTGGCTCGATAGACTCCAGGTTGGCAAGTTTAGTGATCATAAAACCAAACAACTTAAACTTGGTAAAATCGTCACCTTTTATCTTAAGCTCTAGCTTGTCTTTTGGTGATATCTGCTTTGAGCTTCTAATGTTTCTTACATTACTGATGATATCAAAGGCAATTTTAGCCCTATCAACTATTTCTTCGTGAGGGTGGTTGGCTGTAGGCCATTCTGCTACGATGAGGTAATCCTTCTCGTCACGCTTTCTCAGCTCCTGGTAAAGTTCTTCGCTGATAAACGGCATGAAAGGGTGAAGTATCTTAAGTATGTCTTCGAAGAAGTTGATAGTAGCTTCTAACGAGTGAGGATCAATAGGCTCTCCGTAATTTGGCTTTACCATCTCTAAGTACCAGGAACAGAAATCGTCCCAAATCAACTTATAAACAGACATCAAGGCGTCAGAAATCCTAAATTTCTCAAAGTGAGCCTCAACCTCTAACAGGGTCTGATTATAACGTGCCTTAAACCAGTCGATAGCCACCTGATTTGCTGCACCATCTAAATTTTCGTCTACATCCCAACCTTGAACTAACCTAAAGGCATTCCAGATTTTATTTGAAAAGTTTCTTCCTTGCTCGCACAATTTCTCATCAAACAATAAGTCATTTCCGGCCGGTGAGCTAAAAAGCATACCGGTACGTACGCCATCTGCTCCATATTGCTCAATTAAATCGAGCGGATCTGGAGAGTTTCCAAGAGATTTTGACATTTTTCTTCGCTGCTTATCTCTTACAATACCTGTTAGGTAAACATCTTTGAATGGCTTTTTGCCCGTGTACTCATACCCAGCGATGATCATACGTGCCACCCAGAAAAATAGAATCTCAGGTGCGGTAACCAGTGTGGCGGTTGGGTAGTAATAGTCGAGCTCTTTATTGGCGCCTTCAATAATTTTACCGGTTTCCTCATCAAAAGAGTCCTTGTCAAAGCCATTGAATACAGCTAATGGAAATAGCCATGATGAAGCCCAGGTGTCTAAAACATCTTCGTCTTGTTTTAGGTCATCAATTGTTAGGCTTTGGTTGCCACTCTTCTCCTTTGCTGAAGCAAGTGCTTCTTCCGTTGAATTTGCTACTACGTAATCATCTTCACCTTCTCCAAAATAATAGGCTGGTATACGTTGTCCCCACCACAGCTGTCTGGAGATACACCAATCACGTACATTTTCCATCCAGTGATTGTAAGTGTTCTTAAACTTAGCAGGGTGTAAAACCACCTCATCTTCCATTACGGCACTATGCGCCTTTCTGGAAATTTCTTTCATATTGATAAACCACTGCAGAGAGAGCTTAGGCTCAACTACACTATTGGTTCTTTCAGAGCGACCTATCCGCGTATTGAAATCTTTCTCTTCTACGAGTAGCTCGGCTTCTTTTAAGTCTTTAACAATCCTTTTTCTAACAACAAATCGATCTTCTCCTACATAATGAGGTATCTCACACTTCTCATTTAGTGTACCATCAAAATCAATGGTGTCGATAATCTCTAAGTTGTGTCTTTGCCCAATTTCATAATCATTAGGATCGTGAGCAGGTGTTACTTTCAGGCAACCTGTTCCAAAATCAAGCTCAACATAATCATCGCCAATAATTGGGATTTCTCTATTTATAAAAGGAACGAGGGCCTTTTTACCAATTAAATGCTTATGTCTGTCGTCTTTTGGGTTCACGGCTATGGCAGTGTCACCCATAATGGTCTCAGGGCGTTGAGTAGCGATTACAACGTATTCGTCAGAGTCTTTAATCTGATATTTTACCGAATACATTTTAGACATCTCACCGCCTTCTTTGTATATCACTTCTTCATTAGAAATAGTAGTTTGGGCTTCTACATCCCAGTTTACCATTCTTAGGCCGCGATAGATATATCCTTTTTTATATAGATCGACAAACACCTTGATTACAGCTTCGTAATAATTGTCGTCCATTGTAAAAGCCGTGCGGTCCCAATCGCATGAAGCACCAAGTTTTTTAAGCTGCTCAAGGATAATGCCGCCATACTTTTCTTTCCACTCCCAGGCATGTTTCAAAAACTCATCTCTGGAAAGTGAGCCTTTTTGTATACCTTTTTCACGAAGCATTTTTACCACCTTGGCTTCAGTAGCAATTGAGGCATGATCGGTTCCAGGCACCCAGCATGCTTCCTTACCTTCCATTCTGGCCTTTCTGATAAGTACATCCTGAATGGTATTATTCAGCATATGTCCCATGTGTAAGACACCTGTTACGTTTGGTGGGGGTATGACGATAGTGTAAGCCTCTTTATCCGGATTGGGTTCAGAATGAAAGAAACCCTTGTCCATCCAGGTTCTATACCATTTATCTTCTACTGCTCGAGGATCATACTTGGTTGAAAGCGCCATTATCTATTTTTTA
>NZ_SMMD01000868.1 GCF_009711475.1 Fulvivirga aurantia | reverse complement strand
TATTTTAATAAAGCCTATAAAAGAGGAGCGACTTATTCGTTGAAATTGGCATCCTTATCTAATGAAAACGACATGTCCCTCGCAGCTGAGGGCAAAGCACTTGATGACATCAAATACTTTGCTTTCGGTACAGGAATGGCTACCGAGGCAGATGGATATAAAGCATTATATATCAGAGATAAAGCCAATCATTATCTATTCTATGAAAATGAAAACTACACCCGTGTAAGCTTAATAGACCGCGAGGATGATTTTCTTAAGCTACAATTTAATATTGACGAAATATACATCGATGGCACACCTGTCTCTTTTGAAGACTCTGGTGTAGAGAAATTGTACTTAGTTATTCATAATGACCTTAATCTTGACAGGATAGCTGACAGAGGAGAATTGTACAAAGTCATTGTGACCTTGTAATTAACTAAATAAAAAATTGCCTGTTCATTTTTCGGTAGCACCAGTTTTAATGGCATACTAGTTTTGTATTAACTTTAACTATTGCCAAACGCTATGCTTACGTTCGAAGAAAAATACAATGCCATCGTCAATAAGGATGTATCCTATGAAGGTGTATTTATCACTGGGGTAAAAACCACCAACATTTTCTGTAGACCAATTTGTACGGCCCGGAAACCCAAACCTGAGAACGTGAGGTTTTTTGAATCAGTGCAGGAGGCTATGCAACATGGCTTCAGGCCTTGTAAAGTATGTAAACCTCTTGAGCCTCTTGAAGCAACACCTAAAGCTTACGAGCAAATCATCAAAGAGCTAACTCAAAAGCCTTATTTGCGTTTAAAAGATCAGGATTTAAGAGTTCGAGGGATTGACCCAGCTACCATCAGAAGATGGTTTAAAAAGCATCATAATATCACATTTCATGCGTTTCAGCGCATGTTGCGCCTCAATAATGCCTACAGGCAAATCTCTAACGGTGAGAAAGTAACTGCTACAGCTTATGACAGCGGCTTTGAATCTCTAAGTGGTTTTGGTGAGAGCTATCAGTCCATTTTCGGCAGCTCCCCTACTCAGTCAACTGGTACCGGTGTCATTGTAATCACAAGATTTACAACCCCATTAGGTCCCATGTATGCCTGTGCTACTGATGACGGCATTTGTCTGTGTGAGTTTACCGACAGGCGGATGTTAGAAACAGAATTTAAAGACTTAAGGAAAAGGCTGAATGCAGTGATTTTACCTGGCACAAATCCACATCTTGAGCAATTACAAGCTCAAATGTCGGAATACTTCGAAGGCAAAAGACAAACTTTTGATCTACAGCTTCTTACGCCCGGTACAGATTTTCAAAACGAAGTATGGAAAATACTGCAGAAAATCCCTTATGGTCAAACAGCCTCTTACAAAGAGCAGGCGATCAAGCTCCAAAGACCTGAGGCTGTAAGAGCGGTAGCATCGGCTAATGGTCACAATCGGGTGGCAATTGTTATACCCTGCCATCGAGTGATTGGTAGTAATGGGCAACTTACCGGGTACGCAGGTGGTTTGGCGCGTAAGCAATGGTTACTTGACTTTGAAAGAAAAAACGCAGGTAATCACATCGATTCTGAAAGTAAGAAAAGCTTAAAACACGCTAATCCATGATCGTGCGGGCATCTGGTATAGTAATGCGAAATTCTGTCCCCACATTTAGTTCGCTATCCACTTCTACAGCACCGCCCATCTTATCGATGGCTTCTTTTACTATGTAGAGACCCAAACCAGATCCGCTTCCCTTCTCTGAGGCTCTAAAAAACATATTAAATAGTTTATCTTTTGAATCCGCATCTACGCCTTCACCGTTGTCAGTTACTTTCATGCGGGCAACACCGCCATCTATTTTTACCTCAAACTTCACAAAACTTTGCTCCTTTTCAAGGTCAGAGTATTTTATGGCATTGGAAAATAGGTTGTTGAGTATGATCTTAATTCTGCGTATATCAGCATAGAATTCATCTCCAGAGACCTTAACCTCTGTCTTGATTTTCTCAACGTTATCCATAAAGTTGAGTGCTTCAAATGTCTCGGCAAACTCTTTCTCAAAATCAATTTTATCAGGTTCTGCTACGAGTCTTCTGTTTCTTGAGTAGTCAACAATATCTTGTATAAACCTATCCATACGCAATAGACTGACCCGCTGGCGCTCTACCAGTTCTAAAACTTTTTCCCGATCCTCCTCTAGCTGTATGATATGTACAAGGCCTAACAATGAGGCAATCGGAGCTCGTAAATCATGAGAGGCACTGTATACAAACTTATCGAGCTCTTCATTAATCATTTCAAGCTCTTTGTTTTTTTCCTGTAGCGCGAGTTCAGCTTCCTTTCTCCGTGTTATATCTCTTACAATCGCCTGTATATACGTACGATCTCCTATTTCTAACCTATTGAGAGATACTTCGGCATCGAACGGAGTACCATCATACCTGATGTGCTTCCACTCAAAGAATTGTTTTTCACCTGCCAGGGCAGCTTCTATTTTTTCCAATGCTGCTAACTCAGACGGTTTGCCATCGGGCTGAAAAGGTGGGCTAAATCGATCTGGAGTTTCTCCCAGAATTTGATTTCTATTACAACCGTAAATCCTTTCGGTTGATTTGTTTACATCTACAAAGGTTTTGTGATCCATTAAGAAAATGGCATCATCTGCAAAATCGAAAAGCGTTCTAAACCTTTTCTCACTTCGCAATATTTTGTTTTCGGCCTCTCTTCTTTCCGTCAGATCCTGCCATAACATTAAAACGCCTTTATCCTCTTCATTTAAAGGGATTGGCCTGTATTTCATGTCATAGATGGTGCCATCAAGCTCCACCTCCCGATCAATTATCTGACCGGCCATCGCCTTATCTATATCATCTATTACACCTGTGTAGCGTTTGTAGGTTTCGTATACCGACTGACCAGTAGCTGCTTTGTTACGCAGCCTCATAGTAAGATACCTGGCACCTTCCAGAGATAAAATAGTACCGCTCGCATCTATTAGTTGTATAACTACATTTGAGCCCTTTGCAATTCCAATCATTTAGAAAAATAAAGTAAGTCCGAATCGGTAGAAAACCGACAAATCACCAAAAAAATAGCCTTAATGTTCAATGTCATCAAAGTGCGAGTAACTGATCGATCTCTTCTTCGCTCAACTCTAGCAAACCTGCTTCGGGCAGTCGTCTGGTAAGTTCGCGCCAGTTTTCATCTCTTGCAAAAACTCTTTTTAAAATAGGTTTTGCTTTTTCCAGCTCCCCCTGGTTGGCTAGAGTTATGGCTGTCCAATACTGCATTTCCAGATTATTTGGAAACATTTTTTGAGCCGAACCATAGGCAGCCATAGCCTTTTGCATGTCTCCATGTTCTACAGCAAGATCGCCATTATTCATGTGCTCATAAGCCCTATACACTTTAAGCAACCTTTTTAACTCCTCCAGCGGGTTTTCAGCATCCTCAACACTTAAATCAATCATCGGGTCATCCCAGATATTTTCTAGTTTCTCTCCTTGCACAACCAATAATGCAGCTGATTGTTTTCCTCTGATATCTCCACCTGCCTTTTCTGCTGCTTCTAGCACGGCCAGCATGCGTTCCGGTAGCGGTAAACCGTAGTTTAGCTCATAGGCATTGGCCATGGCAGGCCATACTTCATCGGTAAGCATCATATTTGCCTGTACAGAATAGTTGTCTCCTTTTATATGTCCCGCATATTTAATACAACTCTCCCCCGTGTGTGTGGCTACATTTCCTTCAGCATCTAAGATTGACACCTGTCTTACAGCGCGGCCTTCATCTGTAGCTAATAATATATCCAAAGCCTCCTGAGCTGTCTTGCCCTCTTTTATAAGTGCGAGCCCTCTTATACCAAAAGATTTATTCACGAAAGATTGCGTTGCCACTACACCTACTCCTGCCTCACCCCAGCTTACAACCCCTCCTACATTAAACCAGTGGCTCTGTACGGCTACAGCCATTTCTCCTGTGACCTCATCACGGGCCACAATAGAGTAAGTGTGGGCAAATGGACTTTCTACTTTATATAATTGAGCCTGACCAGTAACACTGATTACAAGCAAAAGAACTAGAATTAGATGCTTCATAAGGTTGGTTTAGTTTGGGTCCTCAAATTACACACCCGTAAATTTTATCAAAAACCTTTTGTCAAATAAAAATTTTTAATCAATCTTTAGACATTAATGAAAACGCAGAAATCTAATACAGCCAATTATAGTTTTTACTTTTTTTACTTTAAGTAATTAAAGGAGGCTATCTGTATCTAAAATATTTACTAAGCCTCCTGAAAATCAGGAGGCTTTTTTTATGCTTTTGCTTTTAATGATGAATACCGTAAGTCCATTCTTCTACAACTTTTATTACTTCTTTTATTACAAAAGAAGCAGGAGGACTATGTGATATTCTTTAAACGAATTTAACCACAAGAGTCCTCCGAAAGGGGACTCTTTTTTTTTGCTCAATAATTATGGAAGTGATAACAGGTAAAAAGTTAAAAATAGCCATTCAAGGTTATGAAGGTAGTTTTCATCAGGAAGCTGCACAAAAGCATTACCCTGAGCATATTGAGATTGTTCCCATGTCTACTTTTAATCAGTTGATCGTTAACACTCAAAACGGCAATGCAAATGAAGGAGTAATGGCGATAGAAAACTCTATCGCAGGTAGTATTTTACCAAATTATGCGCTTTTGGAGCAATCTGAGTTGCACATTGTTGGTGAGGTATACATCAAAATAGAGCAGCACCTGATGGCTCTGCCAGGTACAAAGCTTAGCCATATCAGAGAAGTACACTCTCACCCCATGGCCTTGCTACAGTGCGCTGATTTTCTCAAACAACACCCACGCATGAGGTTGATAGAAACTGCAGACACAGCATTAAGCGCAAAAAATATAGCTGAAATAAGAGATCACTCTATCGCTGCTATAGCCAGTAGTACTGCTGCCAACCTTTACGAACTTGAGATCATCGAACGCAACATAGAAACGGTAAGCAACAATTACACACGCTTTCTCATTTTATCGACTACACCTATTCAATTGCATGACGCTAACAAGGCTTCAGTGCGATTTACCCTCCCACATCGCCCTGGCAGCTTGTCAAATGTGATGCAGGTGATTACCGGGCATCATATCAATATTTCGAAAATACAATCGATACCTCATGTAGTCACTGAGTGGGAATATAGTTTTCATCTAGACCTTGAGTTTGACAGTATGGAACAATTTGAATCTTTAAAAACAGCACTAGCTACACTATGCACGGGATTAAGAGTATTAGGAATTTATAAAAATGGAAGAAAATGATTAAGCCCGCAGACAGACTTAATGCAATACAGGAATACTATTTTTCTCAAAAGCTCCGAGAGATAGCTCAACTCAAGGCTACAGGAAAAGATATCATAAACCTTGGTATAGGTAGCCCCGATCTACCTCCGCCTAAAAAGGTAATTCATCGACTTGCCACCAGCGCATCTGAGCCGGGCAATCATGGCTACCAAAGTTATAAAGGTATACCTGGCTTGCGTGAAGCTTACGCAGAATGGTACAAACGGAGTTACCATGTAAAATTAAATGCCGAAACTGAGATACTCCCTCTTATTGGCAGTAAAGAAGGCATTGTTCACATCTCCATGACTTACTTGCAGGCTGGTGATGTAGCGTTGGTTCCTAATCCAGGGTATCCTGCCTATGCTGCTGCCACTCAGCTTGCGGGAGCGGCTGTAGTAAATTATAACCTAACGGCCGACAATAATTGGATGCCCAACTTAGAAGAGATCGAGCAACACGACTTATCTAAAGTGAAGCTGATGTGGGTCAACTACCCCAACATGCCAACCGGAACACAAGCCAGTGACGAGCTTTTCAGGTCATTGGCTGCCTTTGGCGAGAAACACAATATTCTGATCTGTAACGACAATCCTTACAGTTTTATTCTGAATAAAAATCCTCAGAGCCTATTATCAAGTGGTCTAAGCCCGTATATACTCGAACTAAACTCATTGAGCAAATCACATAATATGGCTGGCTGGCGTATGGGGGTGATTGCCGCTCATGAAGAGCACATCAACAATATTCTTCGTTTTAAAAGTAATGTGGATTCCGGTATGTTTTTACCTATTCAGGAGGCTGCAATTGTCGCGTTAAAACAAGGCCAAATGTGGTTTAAGAAAGTAAACGATACCTACAGCCAACGTAGGGAGATTGTCTGGCAAGTACTTGATCAACTGAAATGCGAGTACAAAAATGATCAGGTCGGCATGTTCGTATGGGCCAAAGCACCAGACTCTGTCAATGATGTAGCCCAGTGGGTAGATGAACTACTCATCAAATACCAAATATTCATAACTCCCGGATTTATTTTCGGTAGTAACGGACAAAGGTATGTACGTATCTCCCTTTGCACACCAAAGACAAGATTAGAAGAAGCACTTAATAGAATTAAAATTTAAACATAAAAATATGATTATCACAGTAATAGGTACAGGACTAATAGGGGGCTCTATGGCGCTGGACCTTAAAAAAAGAAACATAGCCCAACAGATAATTGGTGTTGATAGCAACACCGAGCATATAGCCAAGGCCTTAGAACTAGGTATTATTGATGAGGTACTAGATCTTAAAGAATCAGCGCAGAAGGCCGATCTCGTTATCATAGCAGTTCCAGTAGATCAGGCGCCATCGCTTTTGAAAGAGGTATTAGATCATATTAAAGAAAACGCGATCGTACTGGATGTCGGGTCGATAAAGGCCAATATATGTAAAGTAGCAGATGCTCACGAAAAGCGGTCTCAATTTGTGGCCTGCCATCCGATTGCCGGAACTGAATATAGTGGCCCTGAAGCTGCGCACTACTACCTTTTCGATGGTAAAATCAACATCATGACTGATGTAGACAAGAGCAGTAAATCAGCGCTTAAAACCGCTACAGAAGTATTCGAAGCATTGAAAATGAAGAATATACATATGGAAGCAGAAGAGCATGACCGTCACATTGCTTATGTTTCTCATCTTTCTCACATCACCTCTTTTACATTAGGACTTACTGTTTTAGATATTGAAAAAGACGAAAAAAGCATTTTCAATATGGCTGGTAGTGGTTTCGCTTCTACTGTAAGATTGGCGAAAAGTTCTCCCGCAATGTGGACACCCATTTTTAACGAAAATAAAGAAAACCTAACCAGTGCCATCGATTCATTTATAGACAAACTCAATGACCTTAAGCAGATGATTGAGAGCGGAAATACCGGTGAGACTTATCGGGCTATTGAAGAGTCGAATCAAATCAAAAGAATATTGGATGGGATAGAATTGAAAAATCAGGCAGCCACTTTAAACAATTAAGACCATGAGTAAATTAACAGATATTTCACCCCTCAACACTTGGCTTCCTAACCTGGACAGACCGGTAATTATCAGTGGCCCATGCAGTGCTGAAACAGAGGAACAGGTAATAGAAACCTGTAAACAACTCGCAGCAACCAATAAAGTAGATATTTTAAGAGCAGGTATTTGGAAGCCACGCACGAGACCCAACAACTTCGAAGGGGTTGGTGCTGAGGGACTTAAATGGCTTAGAAAAGCTAAGGCCGTAACCGGGTTGCCGATAACTGTAGAAGTGGCAAATGCACAACACGTGCTTGAGGCTTTAAAGCATGGTGTCGACATTTTATGGATAGGCGCTCGCACCACTGTTAACCCATTTTCTGTACAGGAGATAGCCGATGCGCTAAAGGGTGTTGACATCCCAGTTCTTATCAAAAATCCGATCAATGCTGATTTACAGCTTTGGATTGGAGCTATTGAGAGAATTCACCAGGCCGGTATAAGTCAGGTAGGTGCGATACACCGAGGGTTTGCCAAATACGGTGAGAAAAAATATCGAAACACGCCTCAATGGCAGCTCCCTATTGAGTTAAGGAGACAAATTCCTGGCATACCCATAATCTGTGACCCTAGCCATATTGCCGGCAATAGAGAGTTGCTCTACGAAGTAGCTCAGGAAGCACTAGACCTCAATTATGATGGCCTGATGATCGAGTCCCACATTAACCCTGACAAGGCTTGGAGCGATGCAAAGCAGCAAGTCACTCCTCAAAAGCTTGCTGAAATGATCGACAAATTTGTGCTAAGAGAAGATGTAAGTGTTAAAGATGCTATACCGGGAGAACTGGAATCTTTAAGAAGCCAAATCGATAAATTTGATGATGAAATACTCTCTTTATTTGCACAACGCATGACAGTGGCCGAAGACATTGGACTCTATAAAAAAGCCAACAACCTTACCATTCTTCAAACCAAAAGATGGGAAGAAATCCTAAATCAGGTGTGTAGTAAAGGAGAAAAGCTTGGCCTAAGCCGTGAGTTTATTGAGAAGTATTTTAAGGCTGTACATCAGGAGTCAATCAATCATCAAAATAAAATCATGAATAGCAACGGGTCGTAAGAATATCGGCCATTTTTAAGCCTTTAATGCTGTATTTTTGGCATTTTATCGTTATTTCGCATCAATGCAGATAGAAAAGAACATTTCACTTAAGCCATATAATACTTTCGGCCTTGAGGCAAAAGCCAGATACTTTACCGAAGCTCAAAGTATCGAAGATCTACAAGCAATTCTTAAAACTTCAGAAGCTCAAGACAATGAGGTTTTGCTGCTTGGTGGTGGAAGTAATATATTACTTACCAAAGATTTTGACGGATTGGTCATTAAGATTGACATTAAGGGTATCGAACTGCAGCATGAAAATAACGAAGAGGTAGTTGTAAAAGTCGGTGCAGGCGAAAATTGGCACGAGTTTGTACTTGAAGCCATTAAAAATAATTGGGGTGGTGTTGAAAATCTATCACTTATACCAGGCACTATGGGAGCTGCGCCCATGCAAAATATCGGGGCATATGGTGTTGAGATCAAAGAGGTTTTTGATTACCTATTGGCAGTAAATCGCAAAACAGGCAAAGTTGAAAAATTCAACAACACAGATTGTCAGTTTGGTTATAGAGAGAGCATCTTCAAAAATGTAGTAAAAGGTGAGTACATCATAGCTGAGGTGGTTTTGAGACTTTCTAACAATGAACATAAGCTCAATACAAGCTATGGGGCCATTGCAGATACACTTAAGGAAATGGGCATCGATAAGCCTACCATTAAAGACATCAGCGATGCCGTAATCAAAATCCGCCAGTCAAAACTTCCAGACCCGAAAAAGATTGGCAACTCAGGTAGCTTCTTTAAAAACCCTACGATCGATAAGATAGATTATGAAGGTCTTAAAGCTGAGTTTAGCGATATCCCAGGGTATGAGCTACCTGAAGATAAAATTAAGGTACCTGCCGGTTGGTTGATTGAGCAATGTGGTTGGAAAGGAAAGAAAATTGGAGACATCGGTGTGCATGACAAACAAGCTCTTGTTTTGGTTAACCACGGAGGTGGCAAAGGTGAAGATATCTGGGATCTGGCTCAGGAGATACAGAAAAGCGTGGCTGAGAAGTTTGGTATTTCTCTTAACCCTGAGGTGAATGTTATTAGGTAATAGGGGTAAGTAAAAGCCGCAAGAGGTAGTAGTCTCTTCTTACGGCTCATATATTTTCATCTAACTAATTATAAATCTCCCAACTGAGGTCTAAGCACGAGCTCTTCTAGTACAGTGCGTTTAGATAAAACATAAGCCTGCCATATTGCTTCAGCCACGTCCTCGGCTTTCATAAAGCGTTCTTCCGGAATGTCAGCTCCTTCCCAACTGGCAGTATAAGTAGCTCCGGGCATCACTGAAGTAACTCTCACATTGTGCTCCTTCATTTCTTCTCTCAGTACTTTTGACATGCCCAACAAAGCATATTTAGAAATGCAATAAGAACCACCATTTACATAAGGCATAAATGAGGCCGTAGAACACATGTTGAAAATATGACCGCTTTTACTCTTTACCATTCCATCAATAAGGCCGCGTGTAAGTCTGTAGGCACTATATAAATTGGTATCAATCATTTTTTCAAGCATTCCCTCTTCTTCGCTATGCACCTGTCCGGGAATAAATACACCCGCATTGTTAATCAATACATCAACTTTTCGACCTTTTGCTTTTATAAACTGAATCAAAGCATCAATCTCTTCTTTTTTTGATACATCTGTGGCTTTCGTATAAATATCAACATCCAGCGCATCTTCAACCTCATCTTTGAGAGCGGCCAGGTCATCACTATTTCTGGCACAAACCACTACATCAAAATCATTTCTGGCAAATAGAAAAACCAATGCGCGACCAATGCCTTTGGTACCCCCGGTAATTACCGCAAGCTTTCTCATAATTAATTGTGTTTTAAAGAGTTAGATACAGGTAAATCAAAATGAAAGATCACACGGAACCATCTGCTAACTGACAGTTGGTGCATCTTATTCAATTTACTTACTAAAACAATTTTTATCTCAATCCTTTTATAATAATATTGCTAACTTTCAGCAAGGTGTTAAGGTAGATAAAACACCTATACGAGCAAAATCTAAAGCTAATTAATGGAAAGCCTCGGCAAGTATTTCATATTTCTTGGTTCACTTTTTGTCAATCGGGAAACTTTTAAAACGTACTTCAAACTCACAATCGATGAATGTGTCTCTATAGGTATAGGCTCTATATTTTTAGTATCGCTCGTTTCCTTTTTTATGGGTGCTGTTACCACTATTCAGACAGCCTATAATTTAATAAACCCTCTTATACCTGATTATGTAATTTCTTTGGTTGTGCGTGATATGACGATTCTGGAGCTCGCGCCAACAATCATAGGAGTTATTTTTGCTGGTAAAGTTGGCTCAAGTATGGCTAGTGGGTTAGGCACAATGCGTATCTCAGAGCAGATCGATGCCCTTGAAGTGATGGGTATCAACTCAGCGTCATATTTGGTATTGCCTAAAATATTAGGAACAGTTTTGATGTACCCAATGCTAGTGATATTAGCAGGCTTATTAGCAATGGCTGGGGGGTATTTAGCAGGAGTACTCACTGAAGTGATCACTGCAACAGAATATGTTTACGGCATGCGGTTCGACTTTAATGAATACACCGTCACTTTTGCCCTTATCAAATCATTTGTTTTTGCTTTTCTGGTAGCTTCTATTTCATCTTATAAAGGATACTATACCACCGGAGGTGCAGTGGAAGTTGGTCAATCGAGTACAGCAGCAGTTACGCAAAGCGTTATCGCTATCCTGCTAGCTGATTATCTTTTAGCTCAATTGCTGTTATGATTAAAATAGAAAATATAAAAAAGACTTTCGGAGATAAAGAAGTGCTTAAAGGCATCAGCGGCACTTTCGAGAAGGGAAAGCCAAATTTAATCATCGGCAGTAGTGGAACCGGAAAAAGTGTACTACTAAAGTGTATTGTAGGTCTTGTGAAGCCTGATGAGGGATTGGTTTACTATGGTGATAAAGAATTTACCCACGCAGACAGAGACCTTAAAACAGAAATAAGACGACAAATTGGAATGCTTTTTCAGGGTGGTGCTTTGTTTGATTCTAAGACGGTGGAACAAAATGTAATGTTTCCGCTGAATGTGCTCACAAAGATGCCTGAAGATGAAAAACTGGATCGTGTTAACTTCTGCCTACAGCGTGTAGGTCTCGAAAATCAAAACGATAAAATGCCTTCAGAAATAAGTGGAGGTATGCAAAAGCGTGTTGGTATCGCTCGAGCCATTGTAAATGAGTCGAGCTATTTGTTTTGTGATGAGCCTAACTCCGGGCTTGATCCACAAACCTCTATCCTTATCGATGAGCTCATTCTTGAAATTACCGAAGAGTACAATATTACCACAGTGGTTGTAACGCACGATATGAACAGTGTTTTGGGTATAGGTGAAAACATTATGTTTCTATACAAAGGCCATAAACTGTGGGAAGGTAATAAAGATGAGATTATGGATTCTGGTGTGAAGGAGTTTGATGATTTCGTTTTTGCCAATAAAGTAATGCGCAAGCTTAAGAAAATGGATTGAGTCTAAAACAATGCACTCACCTGTACCCTACCCACATGTATGGTATCAGCATCTTCTGATTTTCTACCATCATAGCTAAGATTCAATTGCAAACCGGATAAGATTCTTTGCTGCCAGTTTAATGACCACGTGATATTACGCCCCGGTCTTAGCGCATTTAGCAAGTCGTAGCCAATAGGCGAGTTTTCATTTCCTGTAAAGTCGATCTCAGACCATCGTAACTGAGCGTTTATCGAACTTTTAGCAGCTTTATTTATTCTAACCTCCCCGATTATTTCATTGAAAAATGAAGACTCATTAGATT
>NZ_SMMD01000543.1 GCF_009711475.1 Fulvivirga aurantia | reverse complement strand
AGATCAACAACTGTCGTCAGACGCACAATCTAATTATGCATTGCTGAGTGACAATGTGAAAACAAAAAATTACCAGAGAGCTCGCAGCCCTTTGCAGTGGCTGGTGACAAACACCCCTGAGTTGCATGAGTCTGTCTATGTGCATGGCATAAATCTCTATACTGCGATAGAATCTAAAGCAAGTAGTCAAACCGCACAGGTCATACAAGATTCTATTCTCACGCTATATGATTTACGCATAAAGCACTTCAATAACGAGAAGAATATTATCGATAGAAAAGCCACAGCTGCCTATAAATTTTATAGAAACCGTCCTGAGAAATACGAAGAGTTAATGAAAATTTTTGATCGCACTTATGAGCTCAATGGTGTGAGCGTGAGCATTTCTAATCTTGCCTCTTACATGGATGTGGTGAGTAAATATGACAGTGCCTATGATTTGAGTAACGAAGAAGTGCTTAAAAGGTATTATAAAGTAATGGAGGCAATTGATAGCAATAATGGTAGCTCCGACCTCGATAAGGTAAGAGGACTGACGACCAACCTTCTAGTAAAAATACTTGGCGATGACTTTAACTGTGAATTTATCGAGAAAGAACTTGCTCCCAATCTCAATGATGATGCAACTATAGCCAAGCGTATTATCATGCTGTCACTTTCACAGGGCTGTACTAAAGAAGATTACTTTGCGGAAGCTGCCAAAGTCTTGATAAAAGAAAATCCTGACTATGGTTTAATTAGACTGGTTGCGAGCAAAGAAGTAGAAAAAGAAAACTATGATCAGGCGTTGAGTTATTACGATCAGGCGCTAGCCAGCACAAATGATAAAGAAAAAAAGGCCAAGGTAATGGTAGATGTTGCCAAAATTCATCAATTGAAAGACAACTATCCCAAAGCACGTGAAATTGCAGAAGAAGCTTTAGCCCTTCACCCGGGTGATGAAAAAGCTTACAAACTCATTGGAGACCTATATTACAACAGTTTCGATAAGTGTAAAAAGCTTGAAGATATCGTGGCTGATCGCTCGGTATTTTGGATAGCTTACGATATGTATCAAAAAGCTGGTGATGAAGCAGCAATGGCAAACGCAAAAGCACAATTTCCATCGATCAGCGACATTTTTGGCAAAACATTAGCCGAAGGCAATAGTTATACTGTCGGTTGCTGGATAAACAGATTAACCACTATAAGACGTAGACCGGAATAATGTCAAGAATAAAAGTACATCTACCTGATTCATTTAAATTTTCAACTTCTATAAAGATCAGAGTCTCTGACTTAAACTATGGCAACCATGTAGGCAATGACACCATTTTGAGCCTGTCTCATGAGGCTCGTTTGCAATATCTGACCTATTTAGGATTTGATAATGAAGTACATATCGAAAATAACATAGGCATTGTAGTAGCCGATGCAGCGGTTGTATATAAATCTGAAGCATTTTATGGTGACGAGCTAGCCATTAAAATTGGTATCGATGACATCAATAAATATGGCTTTGACATGTTCTATGAGATTACCAACGCACAAAGTGGCAACGAAGTAGCCAGAGTAAAGACAGGCATAATCTGTCTGGATTATGACACCCGGAAAATAGCCCTCATGCCTGATGTGTTGAAAAATGCAGTTACCTAATTAGTAAGCCATTAGACCCAATTTCCATTTCTGAAATCAATTTTTACTTACCAGTAATTGATTTATCTCTCCGGTCAAAAATAGTATCTTTGCAAAATGATCGCAGAGGAGCAGAAAAAAGACATACGGAGATTAAGTCGTGAACAAGTAACGGAGTACTTTTTAAGTATTGGCGAAAAAGCTTTCCGCGCTAAGCAGGTTTACGAATGGCTTTGGAAGAAGGCCGTGAAGGACTTTGATGAGATGACCAACATCTCTATACAAACCCGAAAGCAACTCAAAAAAGACTTTGTAATCAACCAGATCGCTGTCGATCAGATGCAGCGCAGTAGCGATGGCACTATAAAAAATGCCATTAAATTATATGACGACAAGGTAGTAGAGTCTGTACTTATACCTGCAAAAAAGAGAATTACTGCCTGTGTTTCTTCTCAGGTGGGATGCAGCCTCGATTGTAACTTCTGTGCGACAGCACGCCTTAAGCGTATGCGTAACCTCAACCCTGACGAGATTTATGATCAGGTTGTCGCTATTAAAGATCAAAGTGAGCTCTACTTTGATCGACCACTTACCAATATCGTTTTTATGGGTATGGGTGAGCCATTACTCAATTATAATAATGTTTTAGCTGCCATTGACAAGATCACGAATCCGAAGGGATTAGGCATGTCACCTAAGCGTATTACGCTTTCAACTGTGGGTATACCCAAAATGATCAAAAAGCTCGCTGACGATGAGGTTAAGTTTAACCTCGCTGTTTCACTGCACTCCGGTATCGATGAGGTAAGGTCACGCGTTATGCCCATCAATGATAAGAGTCCACTGGAAGATCTGGCTGATTCGCTGCGCTATTGGTATGAGAAAACTCAGCGGAAGGTTACCTATGAGTATGTGGTATGGAGAGGCATTAATGATACAGAGAAAGATGCCCGTGCATTAGTGAAATTTTGTAAGGTCATCCCTTCTAAGGTCAACATTATAGAGTACAACCCAATTGATGATGGCGAATTTCAGCAGGCATCTGTCGAGGCTGTTGCCATGTACAAGGTGATGCTCGAGCAAAATGACATCGTAGTGAATGTGAGACACAGCCGAGGCAAAGACATCGATGCGGCCTGTGGGCAGTTGGCGAATAAGAATTGAGGTAATTAGTTAATTACACTTGCCTCCACTTTAATGGCCCAATTAAAATTTTCAGGCTTTATCCATGGG
The DNA here is from genome assembly GCF_009711475.1 of Fulvivirga aurantia. GTDB lineage: Bacteria > Bacteroidota > Bacteroidia > Cytophagales > Cyclobacteriaceae > Fulvivirga > Fulvivirga aurantia. The sequence continues at coordinate 976 of NZ_SMMD01000543.1, read as the reverse complement.
CTAAAGCTGGCAGTTCTTAGTAATACATCATTATTACCCCCAAGACCGATTGAAACATCTTTCGTCTTATCATCTACCCATTGTATAGAGAGATAAAATGGCTGGTCCATTATTATACCGTATTCAGAGATTTCAATGTCTAACCAACCTTTGTTAATATTCTTGTCTTCTATTATAACAGGTTGATTGATGAGGGTTCTACCTGGCAAACCAGTTTGCGAATCTATATCCAAGATGTTTAGTATCAGCTTGACTGCATCTTTTGATTTATTCCACACATACACTGAAGCACTTAATAAATAAAGACTATCTCCACTTTCATTCATGAGCCTTGCGATTTGAGCACCTGCTCCTTTACCTTGCACATAACCGAATTTGTTTGTTTTTCGAATTTTTGACCCGAGATGAATTTTTTTCACCTGACTTACGTCATGTATTATTACCTCCCCCAAATGTATTGAAGACTGTACTAGCTTTATTTTTTGGTTTACTCCAATCAACTTTAGTATAGGAATTCTTACTTGTTCGTACCCCACAAATGAGATTGACAAGGTGTCATTTAAATATGAACTGGATAAAATTAAGGTAAAACTACCATTTGCTTCACTTACAGTGCCAACTTGCGAGTTTTCAATACCTATACTTGCATATTGTAAGGGCTGGTTAGTAAACGCATCGATAATGAGCCCAGTTATGCTGAGTTGGTCATTAGCAACGGACGCGTCTTGCTCCACTTTTTTTAGCAAATTCTCGCTTTCCTTTGGCACCGAAGCACCGATACCAACTATTTTTATTCTTTTGAAAGTCCGCTGAAAATATCTGATTTGAGCTAACAAAGAGTTAGCATTGAATTCTTTTTCAATTGTTAACTCCGCCAAATAGAATCCTTCAGAACCAAAATCTGTATTCTGAATAGAATCAGTATCACTTACTCTTCTTATCTTATCGAGAGAATAGCTATTATTTGAATTTGAAA
>NZ_SMMD01000870.1 GCF_009711475.1 Fulvivirga aurantia | reverse complement strand
CATTTTCCAGTTTCCGGCTACAATTTTTTGAGGCATATTTTTATCGTTGAATTTTATTATTAATTGCTTGAGATGCTCAAATATAAGGGTTTTTCAGGCATTATTATCATGGTTCAATGATTAGCTAAATCAGTGGTTATTTGACTTTGGCCCAATGTTTGGTTCGTAATCGATATCACCAAATGATTAAAATTATGAAAACGCTCTTTACAATATTCAGCATGTTTGCGCTACTTACTTTCAGTTCATGTTTTATCGGTGATGAAGGGCCGGTCGGACCACAGGGCCCACGTGGACCACAAGGCATTGAAGGCCCGCAAGGAGCCCCGGGAGAATCGGGCTATGTTTTTGAACAAGCCGGCATTAATTTTACAGCACCGGATTATTCATACCTATTCGAATACCCATCTGATTTTGAGGTATTTGATTCTGATGTGGCTGTTGTTTACCTGCTTTGGGGTCAGCAAGAAGTTGGTGGTGAGGTGCTTGATATTTGGAGACAACTACCTCAAACAATCTTGACACCAGATGGTCTCTTGCAATATAATTTTGATTTTACGAAATATGATGTTGAACTTTTCTTAGATGCTGAGTTTGACCTTGATATTCTCACTGCTGATGATACCGATGACTGGGTAATGAGAGTAGTGGTTGTGCCAGGTGAGTTTTGGAATACTACCCGAGGTAGAGTTGATTTCAGTGACTACTATGAAGTGAAGGAAATGTTAGGCCTACCTGAATTAGGAAATCATGAAAACCAGCCTGTAAGAAAAAATTAGACTAATGGCTGTCTCTTATCGAGGCAGCCTTTTTTGTTAACTTATTCGGCTCCAGTTTACCACAGTCTTTCTTAATGATTCTATCTGCCTTTTGATATTACCATTTTCTGGATTATCCAAGTTTCCATCTTTCTCTAATAAGGCAGAAGCAGCCTGTCGGGCCATTTGTAAAATCTTACCATCTTTTCCCAGGTCAGCTATTAGTAGATCTAAAATACCACTCTGCTGTGTGCCGGTGATGTCACCAGGTCCTCTCAGTTTTAAATCAACATCAGCTATTTCAAACCCGTTATTGGTCCTTACCATAGTCTCGAGTCTCGTTTTACCTTCTTTGCTTAACTTATAATTGCTGATAAGTATGCAGTAAGACTGCTCGGCACCACGACCCACTCTGCCTCTTAACTGATGTAACTGGGCCAAACCAAACCGCTCGGCATTTTCAATAATCATCACTGAGGCATTAGGTACATTTACCCCTACTTCAATTACAGTTGTAGCTACCATAATCTTAGTTTCTCCTTTTACAAAGCGCTGCATCTCAAAGTCCTTGTCCTCAGCCTTCATGCGCCCGTGTACAATGCTTACCGGCACATTTGGGAAAGCGCGGCAAATACTTTCATAGCCATCTTCAAGATGTTTGAGGTCAAGTTTCTCAGACTCCTCAATAAGTGGATAAACTATATAAATTTGGCGCCCTTCGGCTATTTGCTCTTTTATAAAGCCATTTACCTTGAGCCTGTTAGAGTCATAGCGGTGCACAGTTTTAATAGGCTTTCTGCCAGCCGGCAATTCATCTATAGTTGATATATCAAGATCGCCATACATGGTCATGGCCAGGGTTCTGGGTATAGGAGTGGCTGTCATTACCAACACATGTGGATATATATTTTTATCTTTTTGCCACAGTTTAGACCGCTGTGCTACGCCAAATCGATGCTGTTCGTCAACTATGGCTAAACCAAGATTGCTAAACTGCACTACGTCTTCGAGCAATGCATGTGTACCCACAATAATTTTGAGATCACCGGATCGCAGGTATTGATGAATAACTTTCCGCTCACTTTTTTTAGTGCTTCCTGTAAGCAAGGCGATAGTTACACCCATTTTATCGGCAAACTCTTTTAAGCCGTGATAATGCTGCACAGCAAGGATCTCTGTTGGGGCCATGAGTGTTGCTTGTGCTCCTGAGCCAATAGCCGCTAACATGCAGATAAAGGCCACAATTGTTTTACCACTACCTACATCACCCTGTAGTAGTCGGTTCATCTGTTTGCCGGATTTCATATCCCGATAAATCTCTTTTATTACCCTCTTCTGAGCATTCGTTAAATCAAACGGCAGGTGATCGTTATAAAACCGGCTGAGCAAGTCAGGGTTGTCGAGTACTTTACCTCTAAATTTATCAACTCTTGTAAGCTTCAATTTCAAAAGCCTTAGCTGGATGTAAAATAGCTCTTCAAATTTGAGTCTAAACTGCGCTTTTTGCAGCCATTCATGATTGGTGGGAAAATGAATATGTTTGAGTGCTTCGGCTTTATTAATAAGACGATAATCTTCAATCAGTTTTGGGGTAAGTGTTTCGTGGATTTTGGAATTAGCTAAGTGTAGAAGTGTTTTTTGAAGCTTACTAATCCCTTTACTATCGAGGTATCTCTTTCTGAGTGTCTCGGTGGTGTGGTAAACCGGTTGTAGATAGCTAGATTTTGGGTTGAATTGAGAGAGGATCTCAATTTCAGGGTGAGCCATATTTATTTTGCCACCAAAAAGCTGCGGTTTGCCAAAAACAATGTACTCTACCCCCGGCTGAAGTTTTTTTAGAATCCACTGGGCACCCTTAAACCACACTAATTCTAACTCCCCTGTTTCGTCATGAAGGTGAGCGACCAATCTGCGCTTTCGGGCAGCGCCTACCATCTCAGTCTTTCTTATTCTACCCTTAATTTGAACATTTGGCATATTGCCATGTAGCTCATTGATTGGATAAAACTTTGTGCGGTCTTCGTATCGGAAGGGGTAATGCTGGAGTAAATCACCGTAAGTGTGAATGTCTAGCTCCTTTTGCAGTAGCGCTGCTTTTTGTGGCCCAACACCTTTGAGGAATTCTATTTTTGTTTCGAAGAATCCGAGCATGAGCGCAAACTAAAAGATTTTTTCTAATTGCCTGAGCTAATTCACTGATTCATTCCAGCGCAGCGTATTCATCATATGCACTATATCGACCTTTACATAATCGATGGCTGGCTTCAAGGAGTCGTTTTGCACTTTGGTATTGAAATAGAGTGCTCCTCTTAAGAAATTATCAGTCGAGTCGGTGGTGAAAAATTGAAATTGACTAGGCACTTCGCCACTCAGTTCGGCATACACCACTGTTTTCTGAGAAGGAGTCTCTGCTATGGTCTCGTCTATTCCAGATGCTTTTATCTGATGCTTCGCGGTAAGAAAATAAGCGTCATTTAAATATTCTTTTAAGCTATCTCTATTGAGTATTTGCTTGTAAGTAATGTGCACATTGGCCTTAAATTCTGGATAATATACTTCTACCCAGTACTTATCAGATATCCACGAAGAGTCTCTCAGTAGCTTGGCGTGCTTTGAGTATTCAAATATGTAAGGAAGAGAATCAGGCAGAGATTGGTAGCTATGTTTCGGTAAAACAAAGCGATTATATCCTTTAGGTTTAGGCACATAATTGCTTTCGCAAGCAAAACTCAAAATTACTAATATGCCTATCAGAGCTCTAATCCACATAATCCTCTTCTTCTGTGTTTTTTACAAAAACGCGTACCTTTTTTATTCTCTTGTTGTCAACAGCTACTACAGTGAAAACAAATTTATCATAATAAATGCGCTCACCGGCCGATGGCAATTTGGTGTTTATTTCTAAAAGTAAACCACCCAAGGATTCGCTCTCTCCTTTTACTTTTTCAAAGCTGTTTGGGTTTTCATCCAGCACCTTGCAGAAATCATTAAGTGTTGTCTTTCCTTCAAAAAGGAAAGTATGCTCGTCTATGCGATCATAAATTACGTCTTCATCATCAAATTCATCATTGATTTCACCCACAATTTCCTCGATGATATCCTCAAGCGTAATCAGCCCTGAGGTTCCTCCATATTCATCAACCACAATGGCCATGTGTACACGCTTCTCCTGAAAGTCCTTCAGCAATGCGTCTATTTTCTTAGTCTCAGGGATAAAAAATCCTTGTCTTAATAAAGATTGCCATTTAAAGGACTCGTCACTATCAAGGTAAGGCAGCAAGTCTTTGATGTAAAGGATACCTTCTAATCGATCGATAGTTTCTGAGAAAACAGGGATTCTGGAAAAACCGGACTTATTAATTTTATCCATCAACTCATGGAAGTCCATTTCTACGTCTACTGCCGTGATGTCCATTCTCGACTTCATCACCTGTTTTACCGTGAGTGTACCAAAGTTGACAATACCTTTGAGGATGTCCTTTTCTTCATCAGTGGTTTCTTCATTGGTGGTGGTAATTTCCAACGCATGATGTAGCTCCTCTACTGAGATGTCATAACCCTTTTTCTCAAACCTTCTTTCTATCACATTACTCAACGACATCAGTACAAATGATAGTGGTTTAAAGATGGTCTCTGAAACCGACAGTAGTGACGAAGTAAACCTTGCAAATTGTAGGTTATTAGGAGATGCATAAACTTTTGGAGTTATTTCTCCAAAAAACACCAGAGCCAGGGTGGTCACAAATGTGAGAATTACAACTGCAATTCCCTCTGTAGTTTTGGCTCCTACTATCTCCCACATCACGAAGGTTGACAATGTAACGAAGGCTACATTTACAAAATTATTGACGATCAAAATCGTAGCTAAAAGTAGCCGTGGATTTTTGATCAGATTGACAATCTTTTTATCGCTTGTAGCTTCGCTTTCTTTGCATTGAGCTACATCCTTGGGTGTAAGAGAAAAGAATGCCACCTCAGACCCACTAATAAGAGCAGAAGTGACAAGCAGTAGCAATAGCACAAGACCACTGATCACAAAGAACAGTCCTTGCTCGCTAAATATAAGACCTAGTAAATATTGACTCGGAGGTTCGTCTATGGTAGTTTCCAATACAATGGATTTAATCCAACAATTTTAGAAAGGCAAGTCATCGGAGTCATCATTGGCTGCTATATCAGCTGCCGGAGACTCTGCCACCTTTGATTGTGCCTGATTCTGTGAAGGTTGAGCACCCTGGTAGTCATCACCGCCATTGGTCGATCCTTTAGGGCTCAACATTGTCATATTATCACCGACCACTTCAGTAGTGTATCTTGTGATACCATCCTTTTCCCACGAGCGTGTTCGCAATTTACCCTCTACATAAACCATGTCCCCTTTGTTAAGGTATTTTTCTGCGATTTCTGCCAACCCTCTCCAAAGTACAATGTTATGCCATTCGGTTTGCTCTTTACGCTCTCCGGTATTTCTGTCTTTATACACCTCAGAAGTAGCGATAGGAAAATTGGCCACAGAAGCTCCACTTTCTAAATGTCTCACTTCAGGATCTTTACCCAATCTACCTACTAAAATTACTTTGTTAACTCCTGACATATCTATTTTAAAATTTTTTACAAAAGTAGTAATCTTTTATAAATCTAACTAAAAAATAGCTTCATTCAAATACTTAGAAACCAATACAGGTTTGGGTAGATTTTTGATTTCATCTATCGTATAAAATGCTCCTCCTATAGTAGCTATAAGCTTATCTTTTATAGCCTTTGAGCTGATTTTGACAGAAGAAAATTTAGCATAAATCACCTGGTGAGTTAATATATGTTTAAAACTGGTCTGGTTCCACGATACTTCGTTGCCAATCTCACTTGAAAGTTCTTTGGGAAATGCTTCAGTTTCTAAAATAGGTATTGTGTCCTTTTCTTTTACAGTTAAGTGAAAGTCAAACAGACCTTGCCAAATGTCGCCTTTTGTTCTTTCGCTCATCCAAAACGTGTCTTCATACTCAAATACCATGTAAAAGAAGTATCGCTTTTTGACTTTGACTTTTTTAATTTTTACTGGCAGTGAGCCTTGTAAGTTGTGCGCTCTCGCATAGCACTCCAGGGCTAATGGGCATTCTATACAGTTGGGTGATTTTGGCGTGCATTGCAAGGCACCAAACTCCATAATGGCCTGATTGAATAAGTCGGGCCGTTCTTGTGAGATTAAATCATTAGCGACTACCTCGAAATCTTTTCTAGACTTGGCACTGAGTATATCTTTATCGATGCCAAACAATCTGGATAAAACTCTAAATACATTGCCATCTATAACAGGGACCACTTCCCTGTAGGCAAAAGAGGCTATCGCTGCTGCAGTGTATTGCCCCACGCCAGGTAGTTTTAAAATCTCGCTGTATGTTTTTGGAAATTTTCCCTCGTACTTTTCTACAATTAATTTGGCGCAAGCATGTAAGTTTCTTGCTCTTGAGTAGTATCCGAGTCCTTGCCAAAGCCTTAGTACCTCTTGCTCAGAGGCTTGTGCAAGCAGTTCAACTTTCGGGTAGTGATTTACAAAACTCTCATAGTAGGGCAAGCCCTGTGCAACCCTGGTTTGCTGTAGTATGATCTCTGAAAGCCATATTTTATATGGGTCTGTAGTTTCTCTCCACGGTAAGTCACGGGAGTTGGCCTTGTACCAATTTAAAAGTTTAGAGGTGATCGAGTTATTGGGCAATGTCTAAATGATTATATGTTTTCTTGAAAATATGCGTGTTAGTTTTTTTACATATTTAAATTTTTTAATCTCGCTTGGCCGTCTAAATTTGCTGATCAATTTGAGTCAAAATGCAAAAAAGGCATATTTATCAACTAAAAACCATTTTTTCGTGACTAAAGCAGAAGTTATTTCGGAGATATCAGACAAGACAGGGATTCCAAAAGAGGACGTATCAGTAACTGTGGAAGCATTTTTTAGTATTGTGAAAAACTCCATGGCAGAAGGAAACAACATTTATGTGAGGGGGTTCGGGAGTTTCATTAATAAGAAACGAAAGAAGAAAATCGCACGTAATATTTCAAAAAATACGGCTATCGTTATAGACGAACATTTTGTGCCGAGTTTTAAGCCTTCAAAAGTTTTTGTTGAGAAGATAAAAACTAGCGATAGAGTAAAAGAATTGCAGGAATAAGATTTAGAACATCTTATTTCCTTTTGATAATAATATCCTTGAACTTTGCGGTCTGTTTGAATTAAGGACACATGCTTAGAACAAGGATATTATTATTAGTAAGCGCGCTAGTCTTAGTGGTCATTATATTTAACTTGCCAAAAGTGGTGGTTGATAACGATCCTGATAAGCTAGATAAGGAAGGTGAAGTTGTCGAAAACACGCAACAATCTGGTCCTGTAGAGGAAGGTCATACACCTGAACTCACTAAAAACGACCAGGCTCGAGCCAATTCCTTAAAGGAAAATCTCAGACTTGCAAAAAATACAGAAAAAAGTCTTATCTTTGCAGACTCTTTGGCGGAGCTGTATCTTAAGAGCAATAAATATGACAGCGCTGCCAAGTTCATTGAAATAATTGCGCAAGAAAATCCGACAGAGGAGAATTTATTGCGAGCAGGAAATGTCTATTACGAAGCTTATGGTTTTGCTATGGATCAAAACAAGCAAGCCAGGCTAGGGGCGAAAGCACGAGAATACTTTGATAAGGTACTCGCAAAGTCGCCAGACAATCTTGACGTAAAAAATAAGTTGGCCATGACTTATCTCACCACATCTAACCCTATGCAGGGAATTATGATGTTGAGGCAGATATTGGAGGCAAATCCTGAAAATGAGAATGCTATATTCAATTTAGGGGTACTTTCAATGCAGTCAGGGCAGTATGAAAAAGCTGTAGAGCGTTTTTCAGCTCTTGTTGAGATTAATCCAGGGCACACACAAGGTCAGTTTTTCTTGGGAGTAAGTTACCTCGAGACAGGCCAGAAAGAAAAAGCCCGGGAGCAATTTAAATTAGTGAAAACACTAGATGATGATCCGGCTGTGCAAGCTACAGCAGATTCTTATTTAGAAGAAATAGATTAAAAGTATTATTAACCATCTGCCAGCTGGCGGATAAAAACATTTAAGATTATGCCTTGCGGTAAAAAAAGAAAAAGACACAAGATTGCAACTCACAAAAGAAAGAAGAGACTTAGAAAAAACAGACATAAGAAGAAGTAATTGGTATGACCAGTAATGGTCATACCTTTGTTTTAATAAGTTTTTTTAACCTCAAATCCCATTTGTTTTGAGTAACGAATTGATAATAAATTCAACTCAAAATGGATGTCGCATTGCCTTATTAAAGGACAAAAATCTAGTTGAATTCCACCATGATCAGGATGGAAATCAGTTTAATGTAGGAGACATTTACCTCGGCACAGTAAGAAAAGTGGTGCAGGGGTTAAATGCTGCGTTTGTAGATATAGGCTATGAGAAAGATGCTTTTTTGCATTATCTCGATCTAGGCCCACAGTTTAACTCACTACAAACGTTTACGAAAAGTGCAATTGCTAGAAAAAACACTTCCAGTAAACTGGAAAAGTTTAAGCTAAAGCAAGAAATAGATAAGCATGGAAAGATTAGTAATGTACTTTCCAAAAACCAACAGATTTTAGTTCAGGTTGTAAAAGAACCTATATCAACAAAAGGACCGCGATTATCCTGTGAGTTATCATTAGCGGGTAGATATATGGTGTTAGTACCTTTTTCTAACACGGTAAATGTATCTAAAAAAATCGCTTCGAGCGATGAGAGAAAACGCCTCGTTAGGCTTGTTTCCTCAATTAAGCCAGAGAATTATGGCGTTATAATAAGAACAGCAGCACAGGGAAAAGACGTAAGGGAGTTAGATACTGACTTACGAAATCTTATTGATACCTGGCACAATGGTGTAGCTAACCTCAAAAAAGCTAAACCTAAGGAGAAAGTTATTGGAGAAATGAGTAAGGCTTCAGCTTTGCTCAGAGATGTACTTAATGAGTCTTTTGATAATATTCATATAGACGATAAAGACATCTACGAGGAGGTAAGGTCGTACATACAGACAATAGCTCCCGATAAAGAAAAGATTGTAAAGAAATACTCTGGCAAGAGTAAAATCTTTGAAAACTTCGGTATAGAAAGACAGCTTAAATCTGCTTTCGGACAATCTGTAAGTATCAAAGGAGGTGGATACCTTATTATAGAGCATACTGAGGCATTACATGTAATTGATGTCAACAGTGGTAATAAGTCTAACCGCGAGGAAGATCAGGAGGCCACTGCGCTTTCAGTAAATAAAGAAGCCGCCAAAGAAATCGCCCGTCAGCTGAGGCTGAGAGATATGGGCGGTATTATAGTAGTCGATTTTATCGACATGCGTAAAACGGAGAATAAAAAACTCATCTACAAAATAATGAAAGATGAGATGGCTCCAGATCGCTCAAAGTTTACTATACTTCCTTTATCCAAGTTTGGTCTGATGCAAATCACCAGACAGAGGGTTAGGCCTGAGATGAATATCACAACTAAGGAGCTGTGTCCAACTTGTCAGGGAACAGGTAAAATTAGTGCTTCGATTTTGGTTTCTGATCAGATAGAAAGAAACATTGACTATCTGATGACGAAGCAAAACGATAAGGATATCACCGTTGTCTTGCACCCGTTCCTTTACGCATACTTTACTAAAGGACGTATGTCACGAAGGCTGAAGTGGTTTATGAAATATTTTAAATGGATTAAACTTATTCAGGACTCTTCCTTAGGCATTACAGAGTTTAAGTTTTTGAATAAACATGCTGAGGAAATAGAGGTAAAAGCTTAAGCCTCACTCTTAACATAATATCAAACCTGATCATATTTAAATGGTCAGGTTTTTTTATGCTCAGTCCTGGATAATGTAAAGGTTGTTTAATTGCTTTTTGCTATTATATTTGCGCGCTTTAAAATAACGATGTCATTATATCATAAAGTCAGGTCTGTTGAAAAGGTATTTCAACATCTTGATAAGGAGATAGCTTCCTTCAAAAATGCTAGCGGATTACAGTGTATGACAGGCTGTGGTTTATGCTGTAGAAAACCTGATATTTCCTCTACTCCTCTTGAATTTCTCCCTTTAGCTTACCATCTATACAAGTATGATCTTGCAGAGGAATGGTGGCAGAAATTTAAAAATACTGAAAAGAAGACCTGCATTTTACTCCACGATATGGTAACTGACAAAGATGCAGGTTATTGTAGTCAATATATGTATCGTGGTCTTGTCTGCCGACTGTTTGGGTACTCAGCTATGCTGGATAAATATGGTAACAAAAACCTATCAACATGCAGCACTATAAAGGCTCAATTAAACTCGAACTATCAACATGCAGTAGATAGAATAAGAGAAGGCCTTCATATACCGGTAATGAGGGATTATTATTTCAAATTAAGAAATATTGATAGTGAGCTTGGCCAAAGGTTAATGCCTATTAATGAGGCAATTATAATTGCACTAGAGTATGTTTTGGCTTATTATGCTTATCGAAAGCCTAGAAAAGCGAGTTAAATAATCTGGTCTAACTTTTTAAGTTGTTTTTGAATGGAAAATTGATTTTCAGCAAGTATCCGTGCATTTGTTTTAGCTTCAACCAACTTATCACGATTTTCGATATAAGGTGTAATTTGCTTAATGAAATCACTTGGGCTTTCAGGATCGTAATAGAAACCACATTTGTTCTTTTCAATAAGCTCCTTTATCCAGCCTTGAAAATTGATAATGATCATTTTACCGGCCGCAAGACCATCAAAAAATTTATTTGGACTACCTGCTGCTAATATGGGGGCATTTTTGAAGGATACATACACAGCATCTACCTGCTCCAGTGTTTTTTTAGCTTCAAGTGTATTTCCCTGAGGTAAAAAAGAAATATTTGTAAGGTCTTTGCTTACTGCTAATTCTTGAATTTTTTTAGCCTGGGCGCCACCTCCCATTACTACAAATTTGAGTTTCAGGGTGGCCGATTGTGCTGCGGCATCAATTAGGTATTCTAAATGATTTGCCAGACCGAGCGTGCCAATATAGCCTATTGTGAGTTCGCCTTGAGTTTCATGGTTTCCTGGCCTGAAATAGTCAGTATCAGAGAAGTTTGTGATTACAGTAGTGGGCGTATCAGTTTTTTTCTCGATGGCCTTCGTAATATCTGGAGACAGACCAATAATATGTCGAGCCTTATTATACACATGCTTTTCTAATTTATAGGCCAGAGATTTCAAAATCGAATTTCTCAATACCTTTAACTGAATCGGGGCGTCTGGCCATAGATCCCCAACTTCAAAAACATAAGGAATTTTATATCTGGCTTTAGCATACAAGGCAATTAGACCTGTAGTAAGCGGTGTGGAGATTACATAGTTGAGGTCAGGTTTATCAAGCTTTTTTATTAGTCTCGTGGCTTGCCACACATAGCGAAAAAATGCGTGAATCCTTGAGTAGAAACTAAGGTGGTTTGTATAGTAAATAGGAAGGCAATGAATAGTTACACCTTCTTTTTGTATGATTTCGTAATCAGGGCTGTTGTGTGCAGTTATTACATTTAGTGTGTGCCCTTTTGCTTGAAGGTATTTAGCAATATGATATGATCTTATGCCCCCACCATCTTCGGGTGTTTTATAATACTGGTGGATTAAAAGAATTTTCATCAACCAAAATTCTTCTCGAAGTATCTGCAAAAATGAGTGAGCTGACAGCTTTCACATTTTGGCTTACGCGCTACGCATACATACCTTCCGTGCAAAATAAGCCAATGGTGAGCAAGTCTTACATGTTCTTCAGGTATATGCTTTATTAACTGCTTTTCTACTTCCAGAGGAGTTTTGGCATTTTGATTTACAAGTCCCAAGCGTTTAGAAACCCGGAAAACATGCGTATCTACTGCCATGGTTGGCTGCTCGTAAACAACAGAAGCAATTACATTGGCTGTTTTACGTCCAACACCAGGTAATTTTTGTAACTCCTTTGTATCTGAGGGAACAACAGAATTAAAATCTTCTACCAGCATTTTGGCCATGCCGATAAGATGCTTGGTTTTGTTATTAGGGTAAGAAACAGACCTAATAAAAGGAAAAAGCTCATCGAAATGACACAGAGAAAGGTGCTCTGCTGTGGGGTACTTCTCAAAGAGTGCGGGCGTCACCTTATTTATGCGCTCATCTGTACATTGCGCACTCAGAATTACGGCCACGAGCAATTCGTATGGATTACTGTACTGTAATTCAGTTTCTGCGTTTGGTTGATGAGCAGTAAAATGCGATATAAAATTTTCGAAGCGTTCTTTTCTTTGCATTCCTTATTTCTTGGAAGGCAAATTTAAAGATTTCGAATAATTCATAATACTTTGAATCACACTATCCGAAGGCTGTTTTAAACTATGGTCTAGCCTTTTCTTTACTGAGTTTAACTCCTTATACATTTCCTGGAGTTTAGAGTCACAAATAAATGCCTTCTCTATCTCCTTGTTTTCAGCTTCTGATGTTTCTTCATAAATGTATCTTACTACATCATCTTGGGTAAAAGTTTTGGTCATACGCAA
>NZ_SMMD01000598.1 GCF_009711475.1 Fulvivirga aurantia | reverse complement strand
TCAAACTGTAGCAAAGTTACCTATTGCCTGACTTGGCTATTAATGAAAGTATTGAGTGAGAAAGCTATAAATTGATGTTTGTATTCAATTTTTGTTATTTTTATTGTTTATTTAGGGGTCAATTGTCCGCAATTAATTTTTTAATATATCAGTCGTGAAAAAGGTTTTATTTTTTTTGATAGTGCTTGTTGTTGTCTCTCATAGCACGTTGGCGCAAAAGAGATCTGATCAAAACCCTGTTACTTACGAAGAATTGTATGATGAGCCGTATGCTATCAACACCCTCTTTGTGCAGTTTCAGCCTATTTATGGTGAGTTATATACCGCAAATATCAATGCAGGTTTTGGTTTAGAAGCTACTTACTTTTTAAAGGATAAAATGCGTTTTAATGCACAGGCCAGACAAGCTTATACCAGAAAGTTTGACCTCTCTCGTGATATCGCAGAAAATATAAAAGACGAAGAGAATAGTGGACTTACACTAGAGCCAGCCAGCTTTAACTACTATCAGGTAGGGGCTACATATCATATCAAAGATTTTGAAGAGAGCTCTAAGACTAAGATGTTCTTATATAAAAAGAGCTACAAAGGAGATAAATGGGCTTCTCGTGTGCCTCTAAATACCGATGTACCCTGTAAGGTAAGAAAAATATATGGTGCAAGACTCGGTGGCTTTTATTTCGATACTTCGTTTGATTTAAACAGAGTAATGGAAGCTCAGGGCAAAACTTTACAAGACTTAGAAGGCCCTAATGGCATGACTTTACCAACTACAAAGCCAAATAACTCTGAAGAGAACTTTCAGGCTTATTCAAACATGGCAGTTGGTGGTATCTACGTTGGTGGCTCTATGTCATGGATAAAAAACATCGCTGTTGATTTCGATAATAAATACCAGGAAGGTGTTGATGACCTTATTTTAACTACTTATTTAGACATTCTTATCGCTCCTTCGATTAATGTAGATGATGTTACATTTCAAGGGAATACCTACTCGTCAGATGCTGTTGATACTTCAATAATCGGATTTAGAGCCGGTTTGGAAGGAAGATTCAACAGAACATGGAGTTGGGCTTACGGAGGAGAGATAGGTATGAGACCGGGACTACAAAAGAGAGGTTTTTATGCGCTTCTTAAAATAAGCTTCCCTGTTTTCAGTACAAACCTTGATTACTCTGTAGAGGCCTTTGGCCGTTAATCGTAGAAGATTTCATCAGGAAGTTTTTTGCCGTCTAGCATTTTTTGTGCCTGTTCGTACCAATAGGTGGCATCATCCATCATGCCAAGAGCTTCATAAGCTACAGATAGGTTATAGGCCGCTTTGCCAGCAATTTTGGAATCAGGATCATTGGTGTATCTGCTAAAAAATGTAATGGCCTCTGACCAGTTTCCAAAAACCAAGGCCCTCACTCCACCCTTAAGCTCTTTTTGTCGGTATATGTTCTTAGTAATCATAACCTCTTGAGGATGGTATTTGGCAACATATTCTTTAGCAATATCTTTTGAGAGCCTTTTTACTTCTTTATCAGCATTTCCCATTGATGGCCCCACTGCCAGTAGTCCACTAAGCACACTTCTTTTGTCATAATTAATATGCTTTTCTGTAACGGTCACTTTATTGATTTCATGACCGTTACTGTCATATAGGGCTATACATGCACGAGCAATCAAATCATAATATGCTGTCCGAGTTTTGGAGCCATCATCATCTTTTTGTACCTCTACCTCCTGATCAAAATAGAGGTCATAAGCTTCTAGTACGATCGTAAAATCATAGCTGTTGTCGGTGACTGTACCAACCGCAGTAGGTTTGTAGGTTTCTGAGGAACAAGAAACCTCCGCAGCTCCTCTTATGAGTTGATCAGCGACTAATACTTCCAGATCAGATTGTTTCTTAAATTCTTGCGCTAACTCAACTAAAATATTTTGAGAGCCCTGAGAGAAAACGTGTACCTTTTTCTTCTGATTAAATGTGAGAAGTGAAGTGTCGAAGGCACTGACTATACCTATATTCTGGAAATTCTCAGGTGTATAAAGCTCCGGAGATACTGTTTTTCTATAAGATGTAGAAGACAGGCAGCCAACAATGGATGTGCAGAAAATAGCGAGTATGACTAAGCTATATTTCATAACTTTAAAACCTCAACGAAATATAGTATTTTTTGATTGATAAAAGCATCTGAAGATTAAAGAAATGAGTAGCATACTTATTAAAAATATAAAAGGACTAGTACAAGTTAGAGAAAATACAAAAAACTGGATAGCAGGTTCAGCGATGGCCGATTTGCCAGTGCTTGAAAACGCCTACTTATTGACCGAGAATGATAAAATAAAGGCGTTTGGTCTTATGGAAGCTATGCCTGAGATAAATGCTGATGAAATTATAGATGCTTCGGGAAGATTCGTCTTTCCAAGTTTTGTTGACTCACACACTCACCTTGTATTTGCAGCTACGCGAGAGGAAGAGTTTGTATATAAGATTAAAGGTATGTCTTATGCAGAGATAGCCGCCAAAGGAGGTGGTATTTTAAATTCTGCCAAGAAATTACAGTCCACCTCTGAACATGAGTTATTTGAGAGCACTTTGGTACGGGCCAATGAGATAATATCTATGGGTACGGGTGCGGTAGAAATTAAAAGCGGTTACGGACTCACCACAGAAGACGAGCTTAAGATGCTGCGTGTGGCCAAAAAAATAGGAGAGGAAACACCCCTAACAGTCAAAACTACATTTTTAGGCGCTCATGCCGTACCAAAAGAGACGACCAAAGAGAAGTATCTTGATAAAGTGGTAAATGAAATGATACCTGCTGTGGCAGAAGAGGGATTGGCTGAGTATGTCGATGCGTTTTGTGAAGAGGGGTTCTTTACACCGGAGGAGACTGAAAGAGTGATGGAGGCCGGTAAAGCCCATGGAATGAAAGCCAAAATCCACGCTAACCAACTAAATATTTCCGGGGGAGTTCAGGTAGGGGTAAAAGTAGGAGCTTTGAGTGTAGATCATTTAGAGAGTATGGGCCAGGAAGAGATTGATGCGTTAAAAGGCTCTTCCGTAATGCCGACATTGCTGCCCGGTGCTGCTTTTTTCTTAGGTACTACTTATCCACCAGCCAGGGAAATGATGAATGCCGGTTTGCCTCTGGCCTTAGCAACTGATTATAACCCGGGAAGCGCTCCATGCGGCAAAATGCAGTTTATGCTATCCCTTGCCTGTGTGAAAATGAAAATGACCCCAGAGGAGGCCATAAATGCTGCTACCATCAATTCAGCCTATGCTATGGAGGTGTTAGATACTCATGGAAGTATTACCGTTGGTAAACAAGCCAATGTATTTATCACCAAAGAAATACCTTCTTACGCTTATTTGCCCTACGCATTTGGCAGCGATGTGGTGGATCAGGTGATTTTAAATGGTAAAGTAATTGTTTAGCCTCAGTATTATAACGCTTAATTTAATTCACTGAGAATTAAATCTGAAATGTCAAACCTAGGGAAGTCACCTGTGTTATTGAGTAATATAATAGTGATTCCCTTATCTGGCTGTTTTAGAAACATGGTGTAAAAACCATAATCTGTGCCCGGGTGATAAAAAATCTGATGCTTCTTTGAGACATCAAACATTTCTTTATCTATCATCCAGCCATAACCATAGTAGCTGCTCCAATCATCATAAGAAGCTCTTGGCTTAAACATTTCTTCTTGTTGATTCTTCGATAAAAGGATATTGTTTTCAAAGTTTTGACTCCATATTAACAGATCTCTGCTGGTGGAAATAATGCCTCCGGCTCCTGATACATTATCGATAAAATACTTGGGCTCGGGCTTACCATAAAGAAACCCAGCACTCACTTTTGTATTAATACCTCTACCCAAATATGTGTCAGTCATATCAAGAGGGGTGAAAATGCGTTCTTGGAGTAAGTTCTGAAATGATTGGTTAGTAACTTTTTCTGCCAATAATGCAAGTATGATATATCCTGAATTTGAATATTTAAACCTGCTCCCTGGAATAAATTCCAAAGAATCGCTGCAAAAATTCTTAACCAGTTGTGATAATGAATATTGGGTGTGGCTTATTTGAGATATGTAGTTATTGTTGACAAGATAATTTGGAATGCCTGATTGGTGGGTAAGTAATTGTTCGATGGTGACTTCACCATGTGTAAAGTAGGGAATATAGGCACCAATTGAGTCTGATAGTTGAATTTTCCCTTCATTTACCAGTAACATTGTAAGGGTTGAAGTGAAAGTTTTAGTACTTGAGCCAATCCTAAAATGGGATTGAGGCTGGTTGTTAGTTTGTTGATTATTATAGCTTTTTTCAAAAAGCACCTCACCTTTATATGCTACCAAAGCATTTCCATTAAATTGATCCTTACGATTATAAAAGCTGAGTATAGAGTCAATTCTTGAGTGTATTTGCTTTGGATACTTTCTTAATTTGGCTGTGATATCAGCTTTAAAATCAGAGGCCTTATTA
>NZ_SMMD01000436.1 GCF_009711475.1 Fulvivirga aurantia | reverse complement strand
AGAAAGACTGACAGAAACTCGCTCATACTGTTGTGAGTATCTGACTGAATCGTTATTATCGCTAGTCTATTTTTTAAACTAGAGATTCTTTAAGGGACTGATGAAGAAGGTTTGCTCTGCACCTGTCATGATCGTTGACGATAACGAGGTTGACATTTTTATTAATAAGAAAGTACTTGAGTTTAGTAATTTTTGTTCTGAAACTATATGCATGACATCGGCTACCGATGCATTAGATTATCTTCAGGGCGACAATATCTTACCTGAAGTCATATTTTTAGACTTAAATATGCCGGTGGTCGATGGCTTCAGGTTTTTGTTTGAGTATGCTAAATTCCCTGAGTCAATAAGACAGCAAATAAGCATTGTAGTACTTACCAGTAGCGACAATAATCGTGATAAGGAGAAAATTGCTGCTAACCCTGATGTCTTGCAATTTGTGTCTAAACCACTGAATGAGTTTAAGCTAAAAAAGATTAAAGACGATCTGTTTGATGAGGTAGCTAATTAGAGCAGATTACTGCTTTACAAGCTCTACATTCAATATAAGGTCTACTTTTTCTCCAACAATTAAGCCACCACTATCTAGCACATCATCCCATGAGAGTCCGTAATCAAAGCGGTTTATGGTTCCACGTGCTTCAAATCCGGCTTTTTGTTTATTGTTAATAGAAACGATGCCTCCAAATTCGGCATTTAGAGTAATGGGCTTTGTAACACCTTTAATAGTAAGGTCTCCTTTGATGGTGTACATATTATTGCCTTTCTCCTTAAAAGAATTACTTACAAATTTAATTTCCGGATACTCGGCAGCGTTGAAGAAATCATCATCTTTTAGGTGTTTGTCACGCTCAAGGTTGTTGGTGGTAATGCTTGGCACCTGAATAGTAGCAGTAATTTTCGCATCCTCAAATTCCATTTTTTTAGAAGTTACAATACCACTGTATGAGGTAAATTGTCCTGTAACCGAAGAAACGGCCAAATGAGAAACTTCAAATTGAATTGACGAGTGCGTAGGATCAACGATCCAGGTGGTCTGTGCGTAACCAAAAATTAAAAAAGCGACACTAAAAAGTAGAGATAAAACGATTTTCTTCATGGCAGTATAATTTTAGAGTGTAGTTCCGATCTTTAATAAAAGATAATAAAAAATAAGAACATTTCATATCACTATTATACGAGCCAGAAAGGGTTTTGGATAAAACTCTATTCTTGAATATGTCTAACTATTTGATTGTCAACCTTCTAGATACGGGTGTATGTTGGAGTTTTGATTTACCTACTCCTTGGGTGTCAGTCCTTGATTGCTTTTTTATCTGTAACAAGAAAATTGGCCAAACCGGCTACAATTAAAGAACAGCCTGCCAGACTTAATGTATATATTACATCCTCACCGAAAAGTAATTTGTAAGTAACATTAATTCCCCCAATAGCAGCGATGATCTGAGGAATTACGATGAACATATTAAAAATTCCCATATACACTCCCATTTTCTTTGAGTCAATTCCAGAAGAAAGCATGGCGTATGGCATTGACAAAATACTGGCCCAGGCAATACCTACACCAGCAAAAGAGAGGTGCAACATCCAGGGTTCTTGTATATAGTAAATAGATAGAAAACCAATTCCACCAACGATTAGGCTAAACATGTGTAGGTATTTCCTATTAATCTTTACTCTGCTTGAAATAAATGCCAAAAGCAAGGCATAGACCATAGAAACCAGTCCATAAGTACCCATATAACTACCTACATTATTTGCTGCTGTATTATATGCAGCTGAGGTGGTGTCTGTTGTATGAAAAACGTGCTCTGTTATTGCTGGAGTTGCAAAGCTCCACATTGTAAAAAAGGCAAACCAGGAAAAAAATTGAACAGTACCCAATTTTAGCATTAATTTGGGCATGTTGGCTATATTGCCAAATATTTCTTTAACACTATTAGCAAAGCCCTTCGTGTCTTCGTTGTTTTTTTTGAAGCTTTCTAAGTCTTCTGGTGGGTACTCTTTAGTAGTGAAGATTGTGTACAATACACTTCCTAAAAAGACTATGCTTCCAATGAGAAAAGCGATTTTGACGGAGTCGGGCAGTACACCTTCCGGAGCTTCATTTGATGCACCTAATTTAGTGACCATCCAAGGGAGGTTTGAGGCTATCCAAGTACCGATTCCTATAATTAAAGTTTGTACAACAAATCCGTAGGATCTCTGACTGTCAGGAAGTTTGTCAGCAACAAGTGCTCTAAAAGGCTCCATACTAATATTTATTGAAGCATCTAATACCCAGAGAAGTCCGGCTGCAATCCATAGTGCGGGAGAATGAGGTACAAAGAAAAGTGCCAATGAGCTTAAAATAGCACCTAATAGAAAGTAGGGTCTTCTTCTACCTAATTTAGGATTCCATGTTCTGTCACTTAAATACCCAATTATTGGTTGTACAATAAGACCTGTTAGAGGAGCCGCTAGCCATAAAATAGGAATCTCATCTTTACTTGCTCCAAGAGTCTGAAAAATCCTAGACATAAATCCTCCTTGCAACGCAAAACCAAATTGAATACCCAGAAAGCCAAAACTCATATTCCATATCTGCCAGAAGCTTAATTTTGGTTTTTCAGAAGTGAGGGAAACGTTACTCATAAATTCAAATGCTTAAATAGATTAGTGGTATTTACAATCCAGGTATTGAAAAATCAGTATCACAAATCCTACTTGGCTGTG
>NZ_SMMD01000211.1 GCF_009711475.1 Fulvivirga aurantia | reverse complement strand
ATTGGAGAAGAATTCTTAAATATTTATAACTACCTGTTGCATATAAGAATATATCACTCTATCTTTGCAATCCCTTTTTCAAGGGGAGTATTATCTATTGTCAAAAAATAAAGCTTTACAAGCGTGGATACTATAAGTTACAAGACAGTTTCGGCTAACAAGGCAAACGTAGAAAAGGAATGGGTTATCATAGATGCTGACTCAATGGTTCTTGGTCGTTTGGCTAGTGATGTGGCGAAAATCATTAGAGGAAAAAATAAGCCTAGTTTTACACCAAATGTAGATTGCGGTGATAACGTAATCGTGATCAATTGTGATAAGGTTAGACTTACTGGTAAAAAATGGACTGATAAAGTCTATGTGTCACACACTGGATACCCAGGTGGTCAGAGAGAGACAACGCCAAACCAATTAAAGGCAAAATCTTCAACTCTTTTAGTAGAGAGAGCAGTAAGAGGTATGTTGCCAAAAAATAGATTGGGCAGCGCGTTATTCAAGAATCTATACGTTTATGAAGGGACTGAGCATCCACACGAAGCACAGAAACCTAAAGAAATTAAACTAAGTTAATGGAAGTAATAAGTTCAATAGGAAGAAGAAAGACCTCAGTCGCTCGTATTTATATGAGTGCTGGTTCAGGTAAAATCACTGTTAACGATAAGGGAGTAGAAGAATACTTTCCTGCAGGAATTTTACAGACAATAGTACGTCAACCATTGGAGGTTGTAGATCAAAACGGAAGCTTTGATTTTAAAGTAAATGTTGATGGTGGAGGACCTGCTGGTCAGGCTGAAGCAATCAGATTGGCTATTTCACGTGCGCTCGTAGAGCTTGACGAAGAAAACAAAAGCCCATTGAAAAAAGAAGGCTTCTTGACGAGAGACCCAAGAATGGTCGAGCGTAAGAAATACGGAAGAAGAAAAGCAAGAAGAAGATTCCAGTTCAGTAAGCGTTAATCCGCATACTGAT
>NZ_SMMD01000285.1 GCF_009711475.1 Fulvivirga aurantia | reverse complement strand
TTTTTAGTCTATTGGCATTTTGCTGTGTGATGGCAAGCAGTGCGCAGGCTCAGTACAGTGGCGACAGTTGGGCATCTGCAAAAAGCAAAGGCTCTGGTACAATTTCGATGGCGTATGTAGAAACCCCGGGTTTTGTCTACAAAGAAAACGGTAAACTCACCGGGATTTGTGTCGATATCATGAATGATTTCGTTGAATACGTGAATAAATCAAAGGGAGTGAATCTTTCGGCAAAATTTGTAGGAGATGGTAGCAGCTTCAGAGGTATGTATAATAATGTGAAAGGTAGCAACGGAGGCGTTTTCGGCCTTGGTAATGTTACAATCACAGAGGCTCGTAAGAGTGAAATTAAGTTTAGCCCTGCCTTTATAACCAACTTTGCTATTCTTATTACTCCTCCAAGTGTACCTACACTTAAAAACATGAGCAATATCTCAAATACCTTTGCTGGTCTTACCGCATATACGGCCAAAGGTACTTTAAATGAGAGAAGACTATTAGATTTAAAAAGCAACTACTATCCAGCAATGAAAGTGTCCTACGTTTCTTCTAGTCCTGAGACACTTGAAAAAATATTGGTAGATAAAAAGTCATTCTCATATCTGGATTTAGCGTTTTATCTGGATGCCGTGCAAAAAGGAAAGCCTGTAAAGAGACATCCTGTGGGAGATCAGGCATCAGAGCAGTTTGGGTTTATAATGCCTTTAAACAGCGACTGGCAACCTGTGATGGAAGAGTTTTTTGCAGCCAATGGTGGCTATACAAACTCGGTTGAGTATAAAAAGATTCTTTCTAAGCACTTGGGCAATACCGGTGTAAAGTTACTTCAGTCAGTGAAGTAATATTCCGTTTTTCTACGGAAGAAAGAGGGTGTCTTAAATGTATAATCGCATATAAGACACCCTCTTCTGTTTAGTCGTACTCGTACCCTTTACCACCCTCTTCCTCTAGCTGCACACCAAGACCCAGAACCATTCTGTTTACAAAGTTGAAATAGGAGATTACCAAAGCAGCATCTAATAAAGAGCGATCGTCTACACCTAGCTGTTTAAGATTTTCAATACATTGAGATTCTTCGATACCCGATGGTTTTGTGGTGAGCACCTGAGCATAGGCACAAAGTGCTTTGTCTACGTCACTTAAATCAGTTTTATTAAAGTCTTTGATAAGTGTATTGATTTTACTGTCATCTTTCCAGAAGTGATTGAGGGCATCAGTATGGTGTTGCATGCAATAAGGACATTCATTAGCAGTAGATACAATTACAGCAATCATTTCTCTCTGGTAACGCTTAAGCGGAGACTTACCAAACATAATCGTCATGTATAAGTCCATATGGTTGACGATCGATTTGGGATTAAGGCTTTGAATTTTATGAACTTCAGCGAGTTTCCCTCTTTTTTCTACGAGATCATCATAGATTTGCTTGAGTTCACCATCAGCATTTTCGTGTTGTATTACATCTATATAAGGCATAAAATATCATGTTAAAATTAGTGTCGTAAATTATTTAATTTGG
>NZ_SMMD01000107.1 GCF_009711475.1 Fulvivirga aurantia | reverse complement strand
TAGCAGCGTCTGTATTAGCTATAGTACTAATGATTGTACTATTTTATTCAGGCAAACACCCCATGTTAATTCCTATATTTTATGACTACCGAATATTTCTGTTTGGTGTCATCATTTTCTTTTCGATCAAAGAATATAGAGAATACTACAATGGCGGCATACTTCATTTTTGGGAAGGATTGGTAAATGGATTTATCACCTACCTGATAGTAGCTATGATTGCTGGAGCGTTTATTTGGCTATTTTCTATTGTTGTACCAGATTTCCTGGATCAGTATGTGGCAGGCACGATCAAAGGACTGGAGCTGGACAAGCAACAATTAGTTTCTGATGGGTCAATTACTATTACAGAAGAGGAGTATCAGAAGCAGGTTGCATTATTACGTACTATTACGCCATCGGTGCTTACGCTTGATTATATTATAAAGAGCCTGCTTATTGGATTTCCCCTCACACTTATTCTATCCGTTTTTCTCCGTAGAACGGAGGATCGATTTAAAAGCCGTTCAACAGCTGAATAAACCT
>NZ_SMMD01000495.1 GCF_009711475.1 Fulvivirga aurantia | reverse complement strand
GAATGCAAGAGTTTTAAAGACAAAGGTTTTAATAAATACAGTTCTGTCTCTAGACAGATTAAATCATATATTGATCTAGCTGAGAAATCAGGATATAGAGTGGTTAAATCTCTACTAGTTGCTCCAGAGTTTAGCGATGATTTTGAGAAAGAATGTGGGCTTGAATATGAATTGAATCTATCATTGATAACGTCACGCTCTCTTAAGTCAATCCTTGACGGCTTCGAGAGCTCTAAACACAAATTATTCCCATATAAATTGCTTCTCAGGGATGTGGTTATCAAAGAAGATAGAATACTCAAAGCTATTTCTAAATAATCATAGCATCGTACAAAACCTCGATAGGGTGGAGGGCTGCCTTGCCCGTTCCATCCTTGATTTGATGTCGGCAACTGGTACCGGGTGCAGCAATGATAGTATCGTTTGACGCAGCGCGTACCGCTGGGAAAAGTACTAATTCACCAATTTTCATAGATACATCGTAATGCTCTTTTTCGTAACCAAAGGAGCCTGCCATGCCGCAGCAACCACTAGGTATGGTGTCTACTGAGTAGTTTTCAGGTAAACTAAGGATTTTTTCTGTGCTCGAGACTGAACCAAGTGCTTTTTGATGGCAGTGACCGTGCAGCTTGATCTTCTTTTTATCGCTACTAAACGCTCTTGGGGTGAGTACACCCTGATCTGCCAAACGAAGCAGGTACTCTTCAATGGTTAATGTGTTTTTTGCCAAATGTTGAGCAGTTTCTCTTAAATCTCTTTCTACCAGATCAGGATATTCGTCTCTAAAAGTGAGTATGGCTGAAGGCTCAATACCAACCAGTGGCATGTCTGCAGTCACATATTTGGCAAAACTATTGACATTCTGTGTAGCTATTTTTTTTGCGGGTTCTAAAAGACCTTTAGAGAGAAAAGTCCTTCCACTTTCTAGGTGATCAATGATGTTTACTTTTATCCCAATTCTTTCTAAAAGCTCAACGGTTTTAATACCAATGGGTGTGTCATTGTAATCTGTAAATTCATCACAGAACAGATACACTTCGCGAGCCTCTGGTTGAGCTTCAGGTCGTTTTTCATACCATTTCCTGAGTGTATGCCGATGGATAGCAGGGATTGAGCGCTTTGCTGCAAAACCTGAAATACCTTTGATAAGAGGCGCTGTCAGGCTGTTTTGCATAACAAAATTGTAGATACCCGGAGTCTTTGAAGCCAGCTTATTAAGTTTTGTAAAGTTGGCTATCATTTTGGTGCGCAGTGGCACGCCATGGCTTTTGTAGTATTGGTGTTGAAACTCAGCTTTCAATTTGCCCACATCTACATTAGACGGGCACTCAGACTTGCACCCTTTACAGGAAAGACACAAATCCATCACCTCTTTTATTTCTTCACTATCAAAGGCATTTGTTTTTTGAGAATGGGTAAGCACCTCTCGTAATATGTTTGCCCGCGCTCTGGTGGTGTCTTTTTCATTTTTGGTAGCCATATATGAGGGACACATCGTACCTCCAGAAAGATGTGTCTTTCGACAATCACCTGATCCATTACATTGCTCTGCAGCTCTTAAATACCCTTGGTTTTCATCGAAATTTAATATAGTGTCAAACTGCCTGGTTTCCTGACCGGCCTCAAATCGCAAAGAGGTATCCATAGGAGGCGTATCTACGATTTTACCAGGGTTGAAAATGTTGTGAGGGTCCCAGGCTTTTTTAATAGCCTTAATGAATTCGTAATTCTTTTCTCCTATCATGAATTGGATGAACTCACCCCGCAGTCGACCGTCACCATGCTCACCACTTAGAGATCCCTGATATTTTTTTACCAACTGAGCAATTTCATCGAGGATGGTTCTAAAGAGTCGATGCCCTTCTGCTGTCTTTAAATTTAGAATAGGCCTTAGATGCAGTTCTCCCGATCCTGCATGTGCATAATGCACGCAATAAAGGCCATGTTTGTCTAGTATTTGATTAAACTCCTCGATATAAGCCGGCAAGTCATTTACATCCACTGCCGTGTCCTCAATCACTGGGGCAGGCTTAGCATCCCCGGGTACGTTGCTCAATAAGCCTAAGCCGGCCTTTCTTAAATTCCAGACTTTGGTAATATCCGTGCCGGTTACTAAAGGAAAATGGTAACCAAGCTTGTTAGCTTTAAGCTCGTTGGTGAGCTCATTGGCCATTTGCTCGAGCTTCTGTTTATTTTCAGCCAAAAGCTCTACAACCAAAATCGCTTTAGGCTCCCCTTTAATGAAAAACCTGTTTTGTCGGTGGTTAATATTATCTTTTGTCCGATCCAGGATATGATGATCCATCAATTCACTGGCGTGAGGGCTGTATTTAAGAGCAATAAGATTGCCTTTTAAAGACTCATTTATTGAATCGAAATGAATGCACAACAATCCTTTAACGCCTTTAGGGATTGGCTCGAGAGCTAATTTGGCCTCAGTAATAAACATTAAGGTGCCTTCAGACCCCGCCACCAACTTGGCCATATTAAGTGGTGTTTTGCTAGCGCTGTAGGGTGCTGTTAGTCGGAGTAAGTCTATTGCATAGCCAGTATTTCTTCTATTAATTGAGGGTTTAGGGAAGCCCTCCGTGATAAGTTTTTGATTTTCTTCGCTTGCCAGAATATCATTTATATTTCTATAAACATCACCTTCAAGTGATTGAAGTTTAAGTTTTTCGTTAAGCTGATTTTGCGATAGGTCGGTAAATTCTACTATGCTGCCGTCACTCAAGTATCCTTTTACGGAAATTAAGTGCTCTCTCGTGCTGTTATAGACCACAGAGTTAGACCCGCAGGAGTTATTGCCTATCATTCCGCCAATCATAGCACGGTTGGCTGTAGATGTTTCTGGTCCGAAAAGTAAATCAAATGAGCTAAGGTGCATATTGAGTTCATCGCGAATTACACCGGGTTGTACACGAACCCATCGCTCTTGCTCGTTAACTTCAAGTATTTGTGTGAAATTTTTAGAAACATCAACTACAATACCACCTCCAACTACCTGCCCGGCAAGTGATGTGCCGGCAGTTCGAGGAATTAATGACAGCTTATGCTTGTTTGCAAATTCGATTAAGACTTCAATGTCATTATCATTTGCGGGAATAGCTACCGCCTGTGGGATTTCGCGATAAGCGGATGCATCTGTTGCGTAAAGCTTTCGGGTGGTGAAATCTGTATGAAGTTCTCCTTTTAATTTTTGCTTTATGGCACTGTAATCGGGGAGTCTCAAAGATGTAGTATTGAAAAATTTGCGTGAATATAATTTCTTTTCGAATTTGCGAAAGATAATGGCAATTTAGCT
>NZ_SMMD01000842.1 GCF_009711475.1 Fulvivirga aurantia | reverse complement strand
ATTCTCACAGGCCATTGTGTGGGAAGATGGTGATGCCTTCAAAGAGATCGGAGAGCAGGTTGAAATATTAGAAGACCCTACAGGTAAAATAAGTTTCAATCAAGCCAGCTCACGAGAATACCGGAATAATTATAAACCATCAGAGAGTACTAACCTTAGTCTCGGTTATACCGATTCATTTTTTTGGTTTCGTTTTACAATAAATAACGATAGCAAGAATTTATTAATGCTTGAAATTGCACAAGCTGGACTTCCGGAAGCAGATTTATATTATGAGGACAAAACCGGCAATGTGAAACACTATGAGGCTGGGTATGAAGTTGATATAGAAAATAAATTAATAAATAGTTCATTTCAGGTATTCCCACTACCAACAGGTGAAATCACCTATTATTTAAGAGTAAATACAAACTCAGAGCCCATACCTGTAAGGTTATATAGCCAACATGAATACCGGACACGAGCCAACCAGCAAATGTGGAGCTATGGCCTGTATAGTGGCCTTATGCTGTTTGTTGTATTACTTAATATGTTTTTCTTTTTCTCTCTAAGAAAAAAAATATACCTCTTTTACTCTCTCGTAGTACTGATTTATTTCTTCTATTCAGCAGCAGTTATAGACGGCTTTATTATTTATGCCTTACCAGTTGATCTGGTATTTCTATATACCACTATACCCGCTATTGGCATTACTGTACAAACCATTTATTGTCTCATATTTTTAGAGGCTAGAAAGTATGTGCCTAAGCTATACAAAACAGTAATTTTCATTATCGCATACTTTGCTATTTGGGGTTTGATAAAATTCTTTTTCCCATTCTCAATAGTGCAGCCAATAAATACAGTCAATGCCATGATTTCATTTTTCGTGATGGCATTTGTAGGGGTGAAGGTTGGTGCTAGAGGCAATAAAATGGGTTACTATTTTGCGGTCGCTTATTTTATATATTTTCTACTCGTCTGTACGCAGGCCATTTATATCAATACCGGTAGTCCTGATTATATCGGTGGCTTAAGCCATGTGGCCTATGCTACACTTTTTGAGGTTATTTTACTTTCGTTTCTACTTTCTAAGCGTATGGAATGGAAACAAGAAGAAATAATTCAGGAAAGGTATGAGGCTCAGGAAAAATTACTGGAAACAACTTTGGAAAACGAAAGGCTCATACAAATGCAAAACATTGAGTTGGAAAATAAGGTTGCTCAGCGTACGGCTCAGTTAGAAACGAAAAATTTGGAGTTGGCACATATGAATGATCAACTAGGCGAATTAATCAGGGAAAAAGATGGTATAGTCAGTGCCGTGACGCATGATCTCAAATCCCCTTTAAGTAAAATAGAAGGATTCACTCGTCTAATACCCATAGGAGGACCGATTAATGCCAATCAAGAGGAATATATTCAGCGTATAATGCAACAGGTAGAGGTTGGTAATGACCTGATCAGGGATTTGCTCGAATTGCACATGTATGATCATGGCGATGTAAAGCTCAATACTTCAGAATTAGAAGTAAATACATATATCAATAGTTTTGCCCAAAACTATGAGCACACACTTCAAAGCAAAGACCAAAAGTTAGTTATCAATTTACCAGAGCAGCCTGTTAAAATTGTTACTGATGAGTATTTGCTGACTCGTATTCTTGATAATTTTCTGACAAATGCCATGAAATTTTCGAATATGCATAAGCGTATTTGGCTGACTGTGAGTAAGGAAAACGATACATTGTTAATCAGTGTGAAAGATGAAGGCCCGGGTATCAGTGAGGCTGATCAGGAAGAGATGTTTAAGATGTTCAAAAGATTAACAGCTCAGCCTACAGCCGGAGAAACCTCAAACGGATTAGGACTTGCTATCTGCAAAACCCTGGCTAATCAGTTAGGTGCTGATATAAAAGTCTGGAGTGAGGTGGGTGCTGGTACCGAATTAACGCTATTATTACCTCTGAATAGATCATTTTAAATTCGGGTTGTGAAATGTCTTCACCACTTATTAAGTTAGTATTTTAAACCTCTACTCAATACTGCGTGACTCAGGAGTCTAACGATATTTGTCAGGAGAAAACATTTGAAGCCGTATTCAGGTCACTGGCACCCGTTTTACGCAATTTTTTGCTTTATAAGTTTCGTGATGCTACGAGAGCCGAAGATATTGTGCAGGAAGCATTTGTAGTGCTTTGGGAGGCCTGTAAAAAAGTATCTATAGAAAAGGCCAAATCGTTTCTGTTTAAGGTAGGTCAAAATAAGTTTCTTAAACTACTCGACAAAGACATAGTAAAGGAGAAGTATGATGATCTTACCTTAGTAAACGTAGAGGTCGAGGACCCAGCCTTCACACTGGAACACAGAGAGTTAAGTGAAAAATTGAAGCAAGCCATAGCCCAACTTCCTGAAGGCCAGCGAGAAGTATTTTTATTGCATCGCATAGACGGCATGAGTTACAAAGAAATTGCTGACTCCCTTGAGGTGAGTGTAAAAGCTATCGAAAAAAGGATGCACAAAGCACTGCTCAAATTGAGAATGATTTGTAAAAGTTTATAATTCGGGGGTAGGGTAAATGAAGTTTAAAAGTATGTAACAATAATGAAACCCTGGGAACAAGACGATACCTTCTTAAGCCGATGGCTCAATAATGAACTGAGCGAAAAGGAACTTCGTGAGTTTGAGTCGAGCGAAGAAGGAAAGGCATATATAGATATGATGCTGGCATCTAAAGGAATAGGCACACCCACCTATGATGTAGAAAAGGCTTTGTCTCAGGTTAAATCAAAAATTGGAGAAAAGAAGGCCGGTAAACAGCGATTTCTACCTAGAGCTGTTACTATGACCGTGGCAGCCACAGTAACTCTCCTTGCAGCTTTTGCCGTCTACTGGTTCACCAAAGACACAGTGATAAGCACTGGTTTCGGTGAGCAGCAACTCGTAACCTTGCCTGGTGGATCTAAAGTCACACTTCACGCAAATTCATCCATAAGTTACGATGAAGATGATTGGTCCCAATCCCGAACGGTAGAGCTGGAAGGAGAAGCCTATTTTGATGTTTCGGAAGGAAGTCTCTTTAGTGTAAATACCGCTGTAGGCACTATTGAGGTATTAGGCACCTCGTTTAATATAAAGTCACGGTTGGAGCTGCTGCAAATAAGTTGCTATCAGGGCTCGGTGAAATTGCTTAACCGATTAAATGAAGTAATACTTGAAGCCGGAGAAGGGGTAAGTATCCGTCTTTCAGAAACCACTTTATTTGATTTGAGTCATGAGACACCAAGCTGGCTGCAAGGCGTAAGTTCTTTTAATGAAGCGCCTTTAGATGAAGTAGTACAAGAGCTTGAAGTAGTTTTTGGTATGAGAATCGAAAACATCAATAGGTTACCAAAAGAAGAGTATACTGGCTCTTTTCCACATAGTAGTGCAGAAAATGCGCTGAGATTGGTGTTTGAGCCATTTGGCGTTGACTATGAATACAATGAGTCTCGCAATACACTAATACTCAAGTAAGCACGATTTTTTATTTATTACTCTTATTATTACCTGCTTCATAGCTTATATTAGGCGTTTAATTACGCTATGGGTAAAAGGTTTTTGGTCATTGTTACTGTTCTCTGTTGTGGGATCTCCAGCTCCACTGCACAACAGATCGAGTTGAAGAAGTCCTTCAACAATGCGCCCGTAGTTCATTTGTTAAACTACCTTAAACAGCATGAAGGTTATAATTTCTCATACGCTTCAGACGATCTTGACAGCACGTACACTTCTGTAAATCAGGGTAAATATGAGCTTCAAAGGCTTTTGAAAGAGACCTTAAGTCCTTACTTCTTAGAAGCTGAGGTGGTTTCAGAAAAATTCGTGCTTATCAGAAAAATGTCACATTTAGTGATGACGCTTAAGGTGATGAATCAGGCTAATGAACCTTTGCCATTCGCGACCATTGGTGTGAGAAATACCACCGAGGGCTTTGTGACAGATGCATTTGGCGAGGCTACTATAAAAGTAAAAAACGATAGCGGTTTAGTGTTGGAGATAGCCTATTTAGGCTATAAAAACAGACTTATTGATCCACACATCGAAGGGTTAGATGTCACTATTAGTTTGCAACCAAAGGCCAAAGAACTTGATGAAGTAGTCATTATAGAGTACATCAATCGAGGGATTACGGTTAACGACAATACTTCAGTCGTGGGTATTGATTTACAAAACATGGAGATTCTACCGGGGCTTTCAGAGCCTGATGTACTCTTGTCTACTCAAATGCTACCAGGTATCACCTCTTCTGATGAGTCGGCCTCGAGCATCAGTATTAGAGGAGGAACGGTCGATCAAACGGCTTATTATTGGAATCAAATACCGGTGTATAGTCCGGCTCATTATTTTGGCAATATTTCCGCTTTTATACCTTCTGCTATAGGTAAGGTTGAAGTGCATAAAAATACTATCCCCGTAAGGTTTGGTGGTTATACAGGTGGTCTGCTTAATCTAACTTCCAGGTCCCACGATGCGTCTCAACCTGCCATTGAGATGAATATCAACCTCACACAAGCAGACCTTTACACGCAAGTCGATTTACCAAAACAGCTTGGTAATTTAATGGTAGCGGGTCGTAGGTCATATAATGATTTTTTGCTTACTCCTACATACAGTTCTATTAGTGAGAAAGTGTTTGAAGGAAGCACTACCAGCCTCTTCCAGGGCAATGTGACGGAAGACAACTTTGATTATAACAGTAAGATCAATTTTTCTGACATCAATGCCGTTTGGTCAAACCAATTGACCAACAGAGACAGTCTCACATTGAGCTACTTATACGCTTACAGTTTACTTGATTTTGAGTCGACTGATACTGAGCAACTTAACTTTACGAGTCAGTCCAATGAAGCTACTAATCATGGGCTTGGCTTCAACTGGCAGCATCGATGGTCTGAGCACTTGCAAACATCACTGAATATTGCCCATGCCAGATTTGAGCTGGCTTACGGACAAGACAACATCAGAGAAACGCAAGACGATTTAGATCAATATGAAACCCGTGACAATGACCTGGAAAACACTGAAATAAGGCTACATAATCAATTGAATCTCAGTAGAAACAAAAAGCTTTCTTTTGGCTACCAAGTCAACCAGATCGATGCTGGCTACACAATAGCTTCGCTTGATGTTTTTCCGGATGGTACTGAAGATCGTTTTTCTGCCTCTATCGGTGAGGCGGGTGTTGTACACAGTTTGTATGCAGACTTAGAATTGACGCCAACCGATCGTTGGTATGTAGGTTTAGGTGCGAGGCAAAGTTTGTATTCATTTGTCGATGAGGTTACTTTTGACCCTCAAATTCGCCTAAATTATAAGGTTGCAGATGCTGTAAGAGTGAAAGCATCTGCAGGTATTTTTCACCAATATATACAGTCATTTCAAGAGTCGGGCTTCACCATATCAAATGCCGTTGAGCAATTATGGATATTGGCTGGTGCAGATGAAGGCCGGGAAATTATTGAGAATAGACAAGCGTCAATTGGCTTTATATTTTCTGATAAAGGTTGGTTGATAGATTTTGACACCTACAAAAAACGACTTGATAAGCTGAATGCAAGAAAAATTAACAGAACTCTCGATGCGGCTTATTCTGCGGAAGAAAACATAGTAGGGCTCGATCTACTGATCAAAAAGCGTTTTAAAAGACTTCGAAATTGGGTCAGCTATACGTTTCAACAGAGTGAAGCTTCTATTCCAGGATTAAACATCCGTAACATGCCTTCCTCCAGAAACTTAACGCATCAGGTACAGTTGGCTAGCGCTTATGATTTTGGACGATTATCAATTTCTTCAGGGTACACAGTACGCTCTGGAGCCCCCTATGCTTTTTCACAATCTTTAGAAGAGGTATCACGTGATGGCTTTACATTTAATGTCGTAAACTATGAAAGTGTCAATCAAAGGTGCTTGCCCACCTACAGCCGATTAGATGTGTCGGCCTGGTATCATTTTCCTGTAAATACGACATCCCGTTTACAGGGCGAGATAGGAATTTCTCTTCTCAATGTGCTGAATAATAAAAATATTGCCGAGCGAAATTATGGCGTCTCCGAAACAGGAGATGGGGAACCAATTCTCTCACAAACAGATCGTTATCTCTATGGTTTTACACCGAATTTGAGTCTTCGCTTAAAGTTTCTATAATTTTTTTTCAAGAGGGGGTAGGGTAGCTAATTACCAGCGGTATGTAGTGATGTAAACAAATTACTACATACAATGAAACAAATATTTTTAACAACGCTGGTTTTAATTTTTTTAGTGTCATGCTCAGATGATGACAACGACTGTCAAATTCAAAATCAGAATACTATTTATGTTGATGCCTCGGCTACGACTCCGGGTGATGGAACTGAGACTTATCCATTTCTCACCATACAAGAAGCTGTTGATGAAGCTAAGTCTGGTGACGTGGTTCTGGTCAAAAGTGGTACTTACCGAGAGTCAATTTCTATTGATAAAAACGGTATTTCCTTAAGAGCGGAAGACAATACCTTATTAACACAAGACGGTTATAATGCCACGATTTATATTTCGGGAGATCAGGTTGAAGTAAGTGGCTTTGAGATTGCCAATAGCAACTCTGATGATCTGGGTGCTATACATGTGCAGGAGGCCTCTTTTATTACCTTATCTGATAACCGCATACATGACAATCCTAATGCAGCCGCTTATTGGTTGGTGGGCACAAAAGACGTAACGATTGACGGTGGCCAATTGATAGACAACCGTGGCGGTGTTATGATTGAAGGCACAACTAACAACCTCACCATAA
This sequence comes from Fulvivirga aurantia, assembly GCF_009711475.1. Classification (GTDB taxonomy): domain Bacteria; phylum Bacteroidota; class Bacteroidia; order Cytophagales; family Cyclobacteriaceae; genus Fulvivirga; species Fulvivirga aurantia. Next base: position 3,900 of record NZ_SMMD01000842.1, on the reverse strand, counting down.
GAAATGTGGAGATTCTGTCTACTGAGATTATCCTCATGCAACAGGGAGACACTACGCAGTCTTCACAGTACTTTGGGATTATCAATGCCTGGGATCCTGTTGGTGGTAGCAACTGGTTGTTTGAAAATGTAACGATAAGAGGAACAGTAACTTATGGCATTGAGCTTAGATCAAGGTCTGAAACCTACCCACAGGAAAATCCTATTACAAATCTGACCATTAGAAACTGCCTGCTTGAGCAAAACGGATATGGCTATGCAGCTGACGGATACCCTTCGACCAATTATGCACCGGAGTATTACTATGGCAACGTACTCATCCAAGGATTAAGTGGTGTATTGGTTGAAAACAGCATCTTCAGAGAAGGTGGAGATTGGGGAATTGATTTTTACAAAACCGACAATATCATTGTGAGAAATAACATTTTCGCCAACAATGGTATGCGTACGCCTCATACTGAAATAGGAGATGGTCTTGAGGTAAATGGAGGGCGTAATAATAAGGTGTTTAACAACGTATTTTACGGAAACCCCAACAGCGGTCTTTTTCTCAGTTACTTGATAGAAACACAAGGAGAGTTGCATAGTCCTACCTCTTTGGTGGCCAATAACATCGCCTGGAACAATGGCGAAGGAGATTTATCCATATTTGGACCTACTCCAGAAGATCCACATCAGGGCTTTTATGCTACCCACATTCTACACAACAATTTATTTGGCACCCGAGGCGTGTGGGGTCCTGTAACAGAATCCAACGGACTGACCGCTAACCCAAATTTCACAGATCCTGCCAACTATAACTTTACCCTTCAGGCAAGTAGCCCGGCAGTAGATAATGGTTGGGCTCTGGATAATGATGTGCCTACGACAGATATGAATGGAGCTAACAGACCTCAGGGAGCTGGAATCGACTTAGGTGTATTCGAATATTAATCAATCAAAATCTTAAACAAAAAAACAGAAATTATGAAATCAGTAATCAATTTATCAATAAAACTAGGTGTGGCTTTTATAATACTATTGTGTTTACTTGCTTTTGCAGGTTGTGCCGATGATGATGTTAACCCGGACAACCCACCAACTAATACTAATAATGATCAGACTCCAGTCGATAATGATGGGGATGGGGATGATGACAATGATCCGGATGATGGAAGTGGAAATGATGATCCTCCATCTTTCTCTGGTGATTTAAATGCGCTTTTTGTTGGACACAGTGCTATGAATATGATCGTAGACGACTATGTAGCCACTTTGGCAAACTTAGGAGATGCGGGTACAACATTAAACAGAGAACAGGTCACCAATGGCGATATTAGCCTGGTGGGCAAAATGGACAGAGAGCATGGCCTTTTTGATGGCGACAACTCTCATTCTTATGATTTTGCGGTACTTACGGAGCAATGGGGCTACCAGGATTTTAATCCTTCAGAGTTTGGCGAAGACACGAATGCAGCTATAAGTGGTTGCGCACCAGATGGCTATCAAGTGCCAGCATTATGGGAAAACCCAGCAGAAGATTGGGCACCAATACCTTACTATTTACAACAGTATGCCGATGCATTAGAGTGTGGAAGTCCTGAAAGTGTGACTTTTTATTACCAAACATGGTCGTTAGGGTATGACGAAGTGCCTAATGGTACAACAAGAGCTGCTAACCAAAATTATCAAAGACCTACAGTTGAAGAAATGGAGCAAATGCTCAATAGTGGAAATGCTTTTCAGGATTTGCCTTTAGCAGATAGAATTGAGTTTGAAGGTGTTAAATGGCAGTTTTTTGTTAGGTCTACTAAAAGGTCACACATCAGGTTTATACCAGCAGCATTTGCTATGTCTAGACTTATGAGAGAAATAGAAGCAGGTACTGTGCCGGGCTTCGAAGCTTTAGCCAACTCAGGAGGCTTAACGGCTGACAATCAATTAGCCTGGGTAGATTACCTGTTTTATCAGGATGAGTACCATCTTTCTACGGTAGGTCACTATTTCATGTCGCTAGTGATTTATGCTTCAGTCTTTAACCAGTCCCCAGAAGGCTTCGCTATTGGTAGCGGACAGTTTTTAACTTCAGAATGGTTCCCTGAGAATCAGTATGACCTGGAAGGTATTAGCAATGAGCAATATGAGGCTTTATTGCAGGAAGCCGGTGCAGAAGGCATTTATGACCTAAGAGGATATAACGACCTTGATTACATGCATGATGACCTGCGTGATTACCTGCAGCGCCTGGCCTGGGATGTAGTGCAAAATGACTCTGCTTACTAATGAATAATTTCCCGGATGCCTTCATTGAAAGGAGGCATCTGGTTTTACCTTTCTAAATACAAAATCATGTATTCTATCATATTCACATTACTAGCAACATTTACTGGCATTGATAATGCTGATCTACCAAAATTCAGCGGTACTTTTATAGATGAGAACTATCAGACCACCGTTCAGATGAAGGTTGTCGAAGATAGTATTCAGGGTGTTCTGATTCAGTCAATTGGAGTATTTCCATTTCACGGAAGTATAGAGCAAGGTCAATTGATCGGCAAGATTTATACAAAGGCACAGCATTTATCATTCAAAGCTACTCCTGCAGCGTTTGGTTTTCAGCTGGATGTTGAGGGTATATCAACCTCATTTTATCGCACCTCACATGCGCAAGAGTTAGATAATTATGATTTGACAGCATATTTTTCTCAAAAACCTGAGTCAGTAGTACATTCAGCGCCTGCTAATAATGATAATACTTATTACAATTTAATTGCAGGAGGACAATTAGTTTATTATACACGCAGTTCGATATTAAGCAGCAGCAATGCGAGCTCCATCACGTATCTTAATTTTTGTGCAAATGGTACTTACAACAGGTCTTATGATGGTTCTTACAGTGTGGAAGGTAATTATGGAGGAAACGCCCACGGTGCTAGTAGCAGTAATGAATACGGCCGGTGGGAAGTAGTTAAATACCAGGGTGTGCCAGCAGTAAGAATGGTAAGTGCTGGTGGAGAAACCAACTACCATGCGATAGATGCCAGTCGATTAGAGGCCGGTAGATGGAGACAAGGCAATACGCAATTTGCGTTTCAAAGAGGTAAGGCAGTTTGTTATTAAAATAAAAAACAGGGCAGATCAAAGCATACAAAAACCTTAGCTTAGCATAAAAATATTCCAGATGAGCTTTGAAGATTTAAAAATTACCAAACAGTTAAAGTCCGCCATTGATGATCTGGGTTTTATAAATGCTACTGAGATTCAATCCCGTACATTTCCTGTAATTGCTTCTGGGCAGGATGTAGTTGGTATATCCCAAACAGGAACTGGTAAAACATTGGCTTACCTGCTGCCATTGCTCAACGGTTTAAAATTTTCAAAAAGCCCTAATCCACGCCTGCTAATTTTAGTGCCTTCCAGAGAGTTGGTGATGCAGGTTGAAAAAGCGATTAACGAGCTCACTACCTATGTCAATCTACGCGTACTAGGTGTATTTGGAGAATCCAACATCAGACTTCAAAAAGAGACACTGGCTGAAGGTCAGGATATTATTGTGGCGACACCAGGTCGTTTGTATGACTTGATGCTGTCCAGAGCGGTTTCTGTCAAAGACATAAAAAAACTGGTGATTGATGAAGTAGACGTGATGTTGGATATGGGTTTTCGCATGCAGCTTAATAATATTTTTGAGTTACTGCCGGCTAAAAGGCAAAATATCATGTTCTCTGCGACCATGACAGATGATGTAAATGTGCTTATTCAAGATTTTTTCGATCAGCCAACTCAAATTACAGTCGCTGTAAGTGGTACACCATTAGAAAATATTGTACAGGCGAGTTACCCGGTACATAATTTTAATACGAAAGTAAACCTGCTGAGCCACTTACTTGCTAATAAATCTACCTATAAAAAAGTGTTGGTA
>NZ_SMMD01000673.1 GCF_009711475.1 Fulvivirga aurantia | reverse complement strand
CTGAGGTTTTGGAAAACGAGCTATCAAATGGCTTTGAAAGCCCAGATGAATTTTATACCGATCCTAGCACAGGGGCAATGGTTTTTAGATGTCCTAATGATGGTGAAACCGGTGGAAGCACATACCCTCGAAGTGAACTTCGTGAAATGCTAAGAGCGGGTAATACCAGTATCAGTACTCAAGGAATAGGGTTAAATAATTGGGTATTCTCTTCATCAACCTTGGCCAATCAAGAGGCCTCGGGAGGTGTAGATGGAACCATGTCAGCCACTGTAGCGGTAGACCATGTCTCTACAACTGGTGAGTCTGGTAAAGTAGGGCGAGTAATCATCGGACAAATTCATGCTTCAAGTGATGAACCTTGTCGCCTCTACTATAGAAAACTACCCGGCAATACAAAAGGCTCCATCTATTTTGCACACGAGCCTACCACATCTTCAGAGCAGTGGTACGAAATGATTGGTAGCAGAAGTAGCAGTGCTTCTGATCCAACAGATGGTATTGCTCTTGGTGAAAAATTTAGCTATGAGATTAAAGTAGTATTCAATACACTTACTGTAACTATCATGCGAGATGGCAAGGCAGATGTAGTGCAAGAAGTAGATATGACCGGTAGTGGCTTTGCAGATGATTGGATGTATTTCAAAGCTGGCAATTACAATCAAAACAATTCCGGAGATGCCGGAGACTATGCTCAGGTATCCTTTTTTGCCTTAGACATGTCTCATTCCGCACCAAATAACACCCCTACTGTAAGTATCACCAACCCTTCAACTAACGACATATTTACTGAAAGTGAAGACATTGAAATTACTACAAATGCATCTGATAGTGATGGCACGATTGCCAAAGTAGAATTCTTTGAAGGAAGTACTAAAATTGGTGAAGATACCTCTTCTCCTTATTCATTTAACTGGGAAAATGTGGCAGCGGGCAGCTACTCGCTAACAGCCATTGCGACTGATAATATTGGGTCAAGTACCACTTCATCTCAAGTAAATATTACAGTCAATTCTCAACCAACAGGATATGAAGCCCCTTATGATATTCCAAGATTTCAGGATTTCATTGGTGGCTGTAAATTACAAGCACCAACGAGCTCAACAGTTGCATCACAATCCGATTTGATCAATGGCTTTTCGTCAGATAATTTCTATGTAGTAGATGGTGACAAAATAGAATTTAATCAGTCAGGTGAGAGCATGCGTACGGAGCTTAGGCATCTGACAAATTGGATGATCTCTGATGGTGATCGCTCATTGCATGGGCGCTTAAAATTTGTAGAGCAAACTTGTGATCAGGTAACTGTAGTTCAAATTCATGATGATGCTAATGAAGGTAGTGGGCCAAATAAGCCTCTTTTGAGAATTTATAAGCACCAAACCAAATCTCCTGCAGACCATCTTTGGGCAGCAATTAAAACTGACGCAGGTGGTGTAAACACCACTCATATCGACTTAGGATCAGCTCCTACAGACTATTTCAGTTTTGATGTGCGATTGGTGAGCGGAAACATGATCATCGAAATTAATGGAGAAGAAAAAGCAAATATGGATGTTTCTTACTGGAATTTCCCGAGCTATTGGAAGGCTGGTGTATATCTTCAAGATGAGGGCGAAGCAGTTGTTTATTTTGATGAATTGTATGAAGGTAACGGATCTGAAGTGAACCATGCACCTGGTATTAGTATCACCTCCCCTTCAAATGAAGCAAACCTTACTCCTGGAAGCGACATCACCATCAATGCAGATGCTTTTGACACCGATGGTTCAATTAGTGTGGTAGAGTTTTTTCAAGGCAATCTAAAATTAGGCGAAGACGCCACAGAACCATATTCAATGGTTTGGAATGATGTGCCTGTAGGTAATTACACGCTCACAGCAAGAGCCACTGACAACGAAGGTGCTACATCTAAATCTCTGGGAATTGATATTTTCCTAGGTGTACAATACGTTTTGTCTACATCTGTAAATGGTGAGGGTAGCATCTCCCTTAATCCTGTAGGTGGTGTCTATGCTGAAAATACATTGGTTAGTTTATCGGCAGTGCCGGCTGTAGGGTACCAGTTTACTGGCTGGAGTGGCGATTTATCAGGTAGTCAAAACCCTGTAAGCATAAACATGGACTCAGACAAAAGTGTGAGTGCATCCTTCACTCCTATTTATACTCTTACCACATCAGTTATTGGAGATGGATCAATCAAATTAAATCCTTCAGGAGGCATATATAGGGAAGGAACAGAGGTAATACTTACAGCAGTTCCGGATGCTGGTAGCCAATTTGAGAGCTGGAGTGGTGATATATCGGAAACTGATGATCAAATAACAGTGACCATGAATTCCGACCTGTCAGTAACGGCTACATTTAATGTGGTTGTCTCTTTAGATGAAGGTTTTGATTCAAGTGAGCAAGTAACCATTTTTCCTAATCCAAGCGATTCGATGGTTTTTATTGAGTACACCATTTATAAACCTTCCGATGTAATTATAACCATCCACGATACCTCAGGTAGACAGATAAAACAATTGATCAATACTCACCAGCAGATCGGTACATATCAGGAGCAGTGGACCATTGCTGAGGATATAAAATCTGGTCTGTACCTGATCAAACTGAAAATTGACAATGAGATAAAAACAACAAGGGTAATTCTCAATCACTGATCAAGAATTCAGCATCTGTTATTAGTTTCTTAATCTTTCAAACTATTCAAATATGAAATTTAGTGCGCTACTGATATTATACATTCTAATTAGTACTAGTCTAAATGCTCAAATAATACCTTCAAACAAGGTATTGCCACCAGGAAATTTGAAGAAGCACTTAACTAAACAGGTGCAAAAGGACCTAAAAGGAGCTGATGCTACTGAATTGGCACAGTACTTTAGAAATAAATTCTCTGAGCGGTTTTTCTATGATTATCAAACCTTTTATGATCGGCTTCAACATTATAACAGTATTTATAAAAATCAGGAAAGTCATAAAGAAAAGGCATTAGACCACATAGGGAAATATAAGGATTCTACCCAATGGGTGCTTCCTTTCAATTACCAGAATGGTGAGCCGGTTAATGCTTATGCACTTAGGCATCTCGCTCGGCAACATAAGATGGTCGATATTGCTTTGTACTACTTCAATGGCACAAAAGATCCCGAGCTGATCAGGTATTTTGAAACCCAGATGCGTTCGCTAAATGCAGCTTTACATGCTGATAAATATGAGAAAATTGAAGATGGAAATGGTGTATATGAGGCATTTAGGTCAGGTTATCGTATTCTGAATTGGCTTTGGATTCACAATATGTTTCTCAATGAGCCTGATTATTCAGATGAAGATCAACTAGTCACAATAGCCACACTCCTCCAGCATGGTCAACATCTTTATGAACGAAATGATAGTTTTAACTCTGGTAATCATCAGACAAGAGGCGTGTCAGCGCTGGCTATGCTCGCTATTTTGTTTCGTGATTTTGAAGGCACTGATTTGTGGCTAGAGCGTGCCATGCGCAGGCTTGGTGAACACCTTGACAAAGAAATAAATGACGATGGATTTCAGTTCGAACGATCTGTACACTATCATATGAGCGACATCAATAACTACTATTATGTTTATCAATTGGCCAAATTGAATGGAATTGAAATTGATGAGGCTTGGGAAGATAAGCTTAGAGGCCTTTTTACTACGCTGGTAAAGATAGCTTACCCTGATCGATCTGCACCAGTACTTCAAGACGATACGGAAATACCATGGGGTGAAAAAAATGACATATCTGGTGCCATGACACTCGGTTATTTACTCTTTGAGGACCCTGAATTTGGGTATTTTGCAACAGATAAGGTTGACGATCGGGTTTATTGGTTTTTGAGCAATGATCAGATCAAGCTACTCGAAAACATTGATCAGCAAAGGCCCACTTATGGCTCGTTGTCGTTTGATGATACCGGATATTACATCATGCGAGAGGGTTGGAACCCTGATGATAAAATGATGATCATTAGTGCAGGACTTGATGACAAAAAGCCTGACCATCAGCATGGTGATATGTTAGGAATTCAGGCTATAGCTAATGGCCACGCCATTCTTCCCAACTATCAGGTGCGCTATTCTCTCAAGGATTTCGGATTTTTTAAGAATTCTATGGTAAAGAATGTTGCGCTTGTGGATGATCAATTGCAGGGAAAACAATATACATCCAACCAGGGAGGAAGTGGGTTTGGGAAGTTTAAAGAACTGCCCAACCCAGAAGTTCTTACCTGGAATGTCAATGATAATTTTGATTTGTTTGTGGGCCGACATGATGGATTTAGTAATGTGGGAGTAAATTACACCCGTCAAGTGATTTTTGTGAAAGACGATTTTTGGATAGTTAAAGATGAATTTCAATCAGATGGTAAGCACGATTACAAGCAAGTTTGGCAAGGACACTATACACATGAAAATGGCTCCGACCTGTTAAGAGCAACAGCAGCAGATGGTGCAGGCCATGACATTCTACAACTCATAAAAACTGATTCAGTTTTTAGTGATGGTACTAGAGGCAAGCAATGGAGTGTTGTTTCTAAAAAGGAACAAAATAACTTCAGTTTCCTCACGGTCATTTATCCCTATAAAGGCTATAGCAATCGGTTAGATGAAACTACTAATGCAATGAATATTGGTAAGTGGGGCATTAATACGTCAGAGTGGAGAATGACAGGCGAAAATGCTACTAATGTCAGTCATGAAAATGAATCTTACTTCTTTGGAGTAACCCGATTAGACAGAGAAATTCAGACTATCGAATTTAGTGAGGAATCAGACATCTATTTCAAGGAGAAAATGGATCAGTTTGAGTTTCAAAATATCGGTTCGAGAAAGTCTATAATAAATATAAAACAGTCTGGTAATAAAGTTGCAAAAGAGCTCCAGCCAGGGGAAGCATGGAGTTTGAGTTTGAGATCCAAACAATAACTCGTCTGGGTTCCAATTTCTGTAGAGCCGTCAGTCTGTAGTCTTAAAAATAATTTTACCCATCCACATCTCAATCTCACCAATTATAATTTCATTTGTATCATAATACTTCCTTGATGAAAGACAGTCATGCCCGCAGTCTCACCAAAGCCATAACCTGGCGGGTTTTAGGTACATTAGATACAATTTTCCTGGCTTTTATAATCACCGATCAGCTCAATACAGCCATCTCTATTGGTGCTACAGAGGTCTTTACTAAAATTGCATTATTTTACTTTCACGAAAGAGTGTGGAATAAATTACTTATTGGTAGAAGTACCACCGGGGTTAAGATTTACCGAAGCGTTATAAAAACAGTAAGCTGGCGTATAACAGGTACTCTGGATACTATTTTACTTACTTATCTTTTTACCGGAGGTATAGGTACAGCTTTGTCGGTGGGTGCCACAGAGTTATTCACAAAAATGTTACTTTATTTTCTTCACGAGCGTGTGTGGACAAAGGTGAAATGGGGAAGGGTAGAAGCACTTGAA
>NZ_SMMD01000844.1 GCF_009711475.1 Fulvivirga aurantia | reverse complement strand
AAGGTTGGCAGCCATGCGCACGGTGGTTGAGATGCAGTGGTTGGTGGTCATGCCTACCACTACCACGGTTTTTATGTTTTGTGCATCCAGACGCTCCTTTAAGTCGGTGCCTATGAAAGCGCTGTTTACATTTTTAATGAGTACGGGTTCATTATCAAGCGGCTTTACCTCATCTTTTATCTCAAAGCCCGGGTGGGTTTTGTGCAGTTTAGATTGAGGATTTTGCGAGCTGTGAATGACATGAAATACAGGCAAGCCAGCCGCTCGCCAGGCGTGTAAAATCGACTGGCACTTCAGCTCACAATCTTTATTGTTGCGGTTGCCACCCCAGAATTCTTCGTCTTCAAATCCTTTTTGTATGTCTACCAGTAGTAGTGCGGGTTTCTTGTCTCTTAGTTTAGTCATGTTATGTTAGTCGTATTTCGTAAACCATACTTTCTCCCTCAAAGTCTTCTAAAAAACCACTTTTCACAAAGCGAAAGCCCAGTTTTTCTAATAATTTTTGTGAAGCGGTGTTTTCCGTATCGGTAATTCCCAATACCACCTCAAAGCCGAGGGTGTCTTTGGCATATTTCAGCGTGGCTTGTGCAGCTTCGTAGGTGTAACCCTGGCCTTCATGCTGTGGCAACATGGCATAGCCAATGTCTACATTAAGTAAATGGTCGCGCTTGAGCAAACCACAAATTCCGAGAGGGGTACCATCTTTTAAGGCCACTTTATAAAGTCCAAAACCATGTTTTAAGTAGCTGCTGGCCAGTCGTGTGCTGATGTAGTTTTGTGCTTCTTCTACACTATGCACCTTGCGGTCGCCAATAAAGGTTTTCCAACCGGGTGAGTTGAGTAGCTCATATATAAAAGCCGCATCGGGTTGTGCTTCCAGCAGGCTGAGGTGTAAACGATCAGTGGTAATGAGTACCTGCGCCTGTGTGTTATTCACTTTTGCAAACTGCGATTTCTACCCGACCGTTGTTTTGCGATTTTGCAGAACTGCCCACGTTGCCATAGGCCAGTATTACCTGCTTATTGGGCCCACCATCCTGATGCACTTTTATATGGCCATCAAAAGCCTGCAATTCTTCATAACCAAAAGAGGTTTCGTCAATCAATTGGTTAAAGATGGTAATGCTCTGCCCGGTTTCTCCCTTTACAGGATTTAGTGCCAGAGCCATTTCGGCATCCGGGGTTGATATGTCCCCATAATGTAAATGCGTAGGGTGCTCGATGGCACCATCAGTACCGGTGAGCTGTATGATTACCTCCAGGTCACCGTTGGTGCGCTCCTTAAACACAGCCGTGCCGGCAATCGGAAACTCAGAACCCGGCTCTAACACATAAGTAACTTCGTTGTCGGTATAGATACTGGGTGTGTCTGAGTCTTTGTCGCAAGCGCTCAGCGCCAAAAGCAGTAAGAGTGAAATGTAACGCATAGTAGTAATACCTATTTAGTAGACCTAAAGTTGCAAATCTTTTAGGTTAAACAGATTTAAGCGTGGTTTTATTTCGCTTTCGCTGAAATAATTTCCAGGTGCCTACGCTATAACACAGGCCTATGGCTAAACAAATCACAGAGCTCACAAGCATAAAAACGGGCTTATCTGCCAGCTCTTTCATGTAAGGATCATCAACCAAATGGGTAGCAGGTATGCCAAAAAGCGCCCGACTCATAAAAATGAAAGAAATGAGCACGAGTGCAGGTTTTAACAAGGGCAATTTGCGTATAATACCAGCTCCGGAAAAAGCGTACAAAGCCCAGGTGGCGAGTATCGCTGCTATACCAGAGGTGAGCATAGCCGGATAGTTAGATCCGTTGGCAGCAAGTTGAGCAAGGCCCTCACCGGCACCAAAAAATCGGTACCAATCGGGCCCGCCAATAACTATAAATACATGAGTAATTGAGGCTAAAGCACTCAATGAGCCCCCGATAAGTAGTGCGGTGTTTTTTGTAGACATGGTGTTGTTGTTGTTTTGCGTGGTTAAGATAATTGAGGATTAGCTTTTAATTACTGGTAATTTGCAAAATGTGATAATACGTTATTTCAGTTTTTAAATGGTGATAATTACGGGTTAACGCTACAGTTCCCTGGAGCTGTTTTCACTCAAAAAAATACTTCAACCAAAGGCTTTCATATCTATCATTTTACAATATTGGTATTCTTGGCTAATTTGAATAAAAAAAGATGAGTGGCTATTCCAAAACACCACTGGCTAAAAAACTGGGAATCAAAGCAGGGGATAAAGTGCTTTTTATCAACCAACCAGATACTTATTTCTCATTATTTGAGGAATTACCAGACATCACTGAGGTCGATTTTAGCACCTCAGAGGTTGACTTCATCCACTTTTTCACTACGAGTCATAAAGAGTTAAAAGCGCAACTCCCTTTTCTGAAAGAAAGATTGAGTAAAACGGGGATGTTATGGGTTTCCTGGCCTAAGAAATCTGCCAAAGTAGCCTGCGATATCGATGGCAATATAGTGCGGCACCTTGGTCTTGAGGCAGGTTTGGTAGATGTAAAAGTGTGTGCGGTAGACGAGACCTGGTCTGGCCTCAAATTTATGTTTCGTATCAAAGACCGGTGATTTCCACTTTCATAAAATAGAAAGGTGCTAAATCGTAAGTGTGAAAGTCGTGCCGGCACCCTCCTGAGATTTTACGTATATACTGCCATTGTGCAACCGCATGATTTCTCTGCTGAGCGCCAAACCAATACCCGACCCATTGCTTTTTGTAGTGAAAAAAGGAATGAAAATCTTATCCATTTTCTCCTGCTCGATACCCGGACCATTATCTGTAATCATAATAACAATACGCTCCTGCCTGTGTACTGAGATCGATATGCTAGGTTCAGGAGTTTGGACCATCGCCTCTTTAGCGTTTTTGAGAATATTGATGATGACTTGCTCCAGCAGGGCAGGGTCAGCAATGGCTTTTATTTTTCTATCGCTATGCGCAATCGTGATATTAATGTTGTCGAGCTCGTGGGCCAAAAGTAGCTGTACTCGCTCTAAAAGTTTTGGTAAGTCTACTTCCACAAAAGATGGAGTAGGTATACGGGTGAGCGTTTTATAAGCCTCGGTGAATGATTGCAAACCTTCACTCCTAGATTTTATGGCTTCAAGCCCTTGGGAGACCTTGCTCAGCACTTGCGTGTCGGGTTGGTCTTTACGATCAGTTTGTACCATTTGCACCAACGTATCTGTAAGCGAGCTGATGGGTGTCACGGAGTTCATAATTTCGTGTGTCAGTACACGGATTAGCTTTTTCCAGGCGTCCAGTTCATTATTTTCCAGTTCGTTTTTAATGTTTTGCAACGAAATGAGTTTGTACGTTTTGTCTTCAATTTTGAAAGCTGAGGCATAGATCGCCAGTTGCAGCAGGTTGTTGTTAATCTTTACATTCAGTAGTTTTTGATCTCCGGGGGCAATATTGCGTAGCGTATGTAGCAGCTCATTGTTAACGGTTTCGAGGCTTTTAAGGTATAGAAAAGACGTTTTGCCGAGGAGGCCTTTCATGGCATTATTCATCAGGTGTACGCGCTCATTTTGGTCAAAACTGATGATGCCGACATTTACGTGTTCAACCAATGTTTCCAGATAGATGTACTGGGCCTGTTTTTCAAAGCTTATCTTTTTAAATTTTCTGGTTATAGCATTGAAGGTCTGATACATGTTTCTAAAAGAAGCTCCTTTATTCTTGTCAGAAAATGTAGTGGTGAAATCGTCTTGCAGGAGAGAGGTGAGAAAAGAAGTGAAATCCCGATTAGTGCGCTCTACGTACCAAATGAGCTCGGCTATGAGTAGACTAAGGAGCACCAATATGTACATGCTACGCAGGTAGTTGTGTGCCACAAAAATGAGGTACACAAATGCAGCCAGCACACCGGTAAGCAGCAGCACTCTGAAGATGATATTAAGTCTAAAATTTCTCAGCATACCTATAGGTTGTATTTGTCCATTCTTCGATACATGGCACCACGCGATAAGCCCAGCTCTTTCGCTGCGTGGCTGATGTTACCATTATGCTTTTTGATGGCCTTTTTGATAGCCCAGGCCTCAATATGCTCTAGGTTATAATTGTCGAAATTGTAGTTGTCATTATTACCGGATTGCAAAAACCGAAAATCTTCCTGCGTCAGTTTATCACCCTCAGACATAATCACCGCACGCTCGATGGCATGTTGCAATTCTCTTACGTTGCCCGGCCAGCTATAGTTTGTCAGTTTGTCTATTGAGGAGCTCTCGAGCGCTAACCCGCTTTTGTGGTATTTTGAGCTATATTTCTTTAGAAAGAAATCGGCTAGAAGCCCTATATCCCTGGGGCGGTCTTTGAGCGCAGGCATCAGTATTTCTACTGTATTTATCCTGTAGAGCAAATCTTCCCTAAACTCACCCTGTTTTACCATTTCTTTGAGGTTGCCGTTGGTAGCGCAAATTACACGTACATCTACATGGGTAGGTTCATTGGTGCCAACCTTGGTGATTTGTCTGTTTTGTAAAACAGTAAGTAGTTTTTTCTGGAGGTTAAGCGGGAGGTTGCCGATTTCGTCAAGAAATAGGGTGCCACCATCTGCTGCTTCAAACCGGCCGATTCGTGCTTCTTTGGCGTCAGTAAAAGCCCCTTTTTTATGGCCAAAGAGTTCGCTTTCAAAGAGTTCTGTAGGTATTGTACCTAAATCTACCGAAATAAAAGGCTCGCTTACACGGGTTGAATTACCGTGCAATAGTCGCGCTGCCACCTCTTTACCAGTACCGTTTTCACCTAAAATGAGTACATCGGCATCTGTGCCCGCTACCTTCTCGATCATGTGTTTTACCTCAAGGATCGCCTCCGACTCACCGATCATCTCATGTTTTATGTTGAGCTCAGCGGTGAGTAGTTTTTCCTTGTCTTCCAGTTGCTTCACTTTCTTTTCCTGCTGGGTCAGGCGTAGAGTGCTTTGCACTGTAGCGAGTAATTTTTCATTCTGCCAGGGTTTTACGATAAAGTCAGAGGCCCCTTCTTTCATGGCTTCAACAGCGATATCGAGCTCACCATAGGCAGTCATCAGCAGCACGTTAGTCTCCTGACTGATTTCTTTGATTTTTTTGAGCCAGAAAATGCCTTCCTTGCCTGATGTTTCTCCTTGCTTAAAATTCATATCCAGAAGGACCACATCGAAAGTATGTTCTTTAAAGGCTTCTTCTATTTGCTGAGGGTTATTGATTTTTACCACTTGCGTGAAGTGTTGCTCCAGTAGCAACTGAGCTGAAAGCAGCACGAGGTCATCATCATCGACAATTAATATTTTGGCAGGTGTTTTAGACATATGTGGTGTTAGGTGATTTAATATTTTAATTAGTTCTAGCCAGCCTTGCTGAGCCTCGGAGGTTTGGTAAGCTTCCTCATCATGTCTACTAAGCCTTTGAGGATTAGTAGACCCTTTTCAATTCCCTAAAACTACTTCTATCTTCTTAAAACTTACAACTAACTGCCCATTTGTGGACAGTTGACTGTTGTGCCAGTGGGCAGTTTATACATTTTCCCTACACTTAATTCCTTTAAATCGTATCTAAACGGTATTTATGTAAATTGGTACGGTGGTTGGAAAATGAAGAACAGGTTAAAAACTCAACAGCAACAACATGTTTAAAAATTATTTCCTCATCGCCTTCCGAAATATTACGCGTAATAAGGCCATATCTTTCATCAACATCTTTGGTCTGGCAGTAAGTATGTCGATTTGTTTGCTTCTAATTATCATAGTCGCAGACCAGATGCACTACGATGACTTTCATGCCAAGAAAGATCGTATTTATAGAATCAATACCGAGCGAACACAGCAAAAGGAACACCTCTGGTCTACAGCTACTACGGCAAGTCAACTAGCCGATGTTGTAAGTCAGCATACCAGCGTAGAAAAAACAGTAAGTATAGACAGAGACTTTGCTGAAGTTGCCAAGTGGAAAAAACAAGAGATGGCTTTTTCAGGCCTTTATGCAAATAATGCCTTTTTTCAGACATTCAATTTTCCTTTAGCTCAAGGCAATCCTGATAATGCACTCACTTTACCCAACTCTATAGTGCTCACAAAAAAGCTGGCTTCCAGCTTATTTGGTGATACTGACCCGCTAGACCAGATAATTACTATTGAAGGTAAGGGTGAATTTCTAGTAACCGGTGTGATGGCTGAATTTCCGGGTAAAACGCATTTCTCATTTGAGGCGCTAGCTTCGATTAACTATCTAAAAACTTTAAATGAAAGTGATACTACCGCACTTCAGGCCAATAACGATTGGCACCAGATTTACACCAATTACATTTATGTCTTACTAAAAGAGGGATCAAACCCCGAAGCATTAAAGCCTCTACTCGACAAGGCTGCCCTGGAAAATTATGACCAGGAGGGAGAATTTACCTATGAATTTTTTCTGCAGCCTCTCACAGGAATCACTCCAGGCCCTTTGTTGAGCAACAATATGGGTTTTGGCTTGCCTATTATGGTGGTGTATGTGATGTTAGGAATAGCACTGGTGGTGCTTTGCTCTGCCTGTTTTAATTATGCCAACCTTACTACAGCTAAAGCAGTAAATCGCGCAAAGGAAATAGGTGTGAGAAAAGTAGTGGGAGCTAAAAGATGGCACATTTTTATGCAGTTTATGCTGGAGGCAGTCATTATTGCAACTTTAGCTTTTGTGTTTGCAGATCTTATGGCTCAGTGGTTGCTGCCGATGCTCAATAACTATTTTGCTTCAATGGGTGCTCCTATGAGCTTCGATCCTACACCTAATCTGTACATTTGGTTTATCGCTTTCGTCTTATTGGCCGGTTTGCTTGCAGGGCTGGTACCGGCCTTGTTTTTCTCAGCTACTAACCCATTAGCGGCACTAAAGAAAGCTATGAAATTAAATGCCATCGGGCGATCAGCCAGGGTAGATATAAGAAAAGTGCTTGTAGTTATACAGTTTGCTTTTACCATCTTTTTCGTAATTACGATCATTACCATTTATCAACAAACGCGCTTTGTGATCACCACAGATCATGGTTTCAAAACTGAAGGCATCGTAAATGTAAAACTTCAGGGTATGCACTATGAGCCATTAAAAGCGGCTTTTGAAAACCTGTCAGGGGTTACAAATGTGGCATCAACCACTCACTTGCCCGCATTAGGCACCAATAACACCGCCAATGTGAGATTAACAGAAGAGGAAGATGGTACTTTTCTAAGTTTTACCGGGGTGGACAACAACTATCTGGAAACTATGGATTTGGAATTATTGGCCGGGAAAAATTTTCCTGAGCAGATGCCCGATGATGAAAAATACATAATTGTAAACGAGCGCCTTGTAGCTGCTTTTGATTGGGAGGGACCACACGAAGCAGTTGGTAAAACACTAATCGTTGATGACAATGAGGTGGAGATTATAGGTGTGGTCAAAGATTTCCATTACGAGAGGCTTGATGAGCAAATAGGGTCTATGGCGCTCCGCTACCAGCCGAAAAATGCTAATAATGCGGTTATCACAATTAACCAATCTCAGGCTAAAGAAGCAATTGCTGCTATAAAAGGCGTCTGGAAACAACATACTACAAGGCCATTTAGCTACAGCTACTATGAAGATGATTTAAGAATGAGTTATGGTCATTTTGAAGCCTTACTGATGGTTTTGGGCTATGTTACGATCATCACAGTCTCGATTTCTTGTCTAGGTCTTTTGGGTATGGTTATGTATCACGTGCAAAACAAAACCAAAGAAATAGGTATAAGAAAAACCCTAGGAGCCGAAGCTTATGATGTGCTCAAAACTGTAGGAAAAAGCTTTTTATTACTAATTACCATTGCTTACCTCATTGGTGGTCCGCTGGCTTATTTCGTGAACAATATGTGGCTCACAACCAATGCCTATCGGATAGATTTTGGACTGCCCACATTGCTACTAGGTTTCGTATCTGTACTCTGCATAGTCGCTCTCACTGTGGGTGCACAATTGTATAAAGCGCTTAGGATTAATCCTGCAGAGTCTTTAAGAAGTGAGTAATAACGAACCATAACGACCAGATTCATGCTACAGAATTACTTCAAAATAGCCATTAGAAATTTGATAAAATGGCTAATCCTGTAGATGTGCTTCGCAACGATTAAATCAAAAACAACAACTCAAAAACGACAATAACATGCTTAAAAACTATTTTAAGATTGCACTCAGGAATATGCTCAGAAATAAAGCGTATGCCTTTATTAACATATTGGGGCTTACGCTTGGTATTACCTGCTGCAGCCTACTTTTTTTATTTGTAATAAACGAAACAAGCTACGATAAACAGTACCAAAACTCCGAACGGATCTATCGCGTGGTTGAAATTTCTGGTGCCGGAGATGATACCCGGTACTTTGGGCAAACTACACCTGCTCTGGCGCCAACCATGGTGGAGGAGTTTGAAGAGGTTGAAAAGTATTCCAGACTTTTCAAATTTGGAGGTCATGTCAACTTTTCAATTGAGGAGACCAAGTATGCAGAGAGGGATTATTATTTTGCTAATCCTGAGTTTCTTGAAATGTTTGATGTTGAATGGCTTAAAGGAGATAAGACCTCAGCACTAAATGAGCCAGGTTCGATGGTAATTGATGAAGATTGGGCAAAAACACTGTTTGGCAATGAGGAGGCTATGGGTAAGGAAATAATTATTGATGGTGACAAGACACATGTGGTGACGGGAATTATCAAAAAGTTTCCTAAAAATACTCACCTCGATGTGCGCATTTTGGTGTCTTATCCTGGCTCAGAAGATTGGTTTAAAGAATACCTCGCCAATTGGGGTACTTATGGTGCCTACGTATATTTTCAGCTTGCAAAGCACACAAGGTTGAATCAGGTAGAAGCCAAAATACCCGGGTTAATTGAGAAATATTTCAAACCGGAAGACAACAGGAATTTCTACTTACAGCCACTGACAGATATTCATTTTAACTCAAAAGATATAGAGTTTGGTGCCGACAATGCCAAAGGTGAAGAAGCTTACATCTACATTTTCATAGCAGTAGGCGCATTGATGTTGCTGATTGCGTGCATCAATTACATGAATCTTGCTACTGCCAAATCGCTACACAGAGGCAAAGAAATTGGTATGCGCAAAGTGTCAGGAGCTCAGCGCTATCAGTTGATTGTTCAATTCCTGACCGAGTCTACTGTAATGGCACTCATAGCTCTGATTTTATCTGTTGGTTTGGTAGACTTACTACTGCCTTACTTCAATGAGCTTACCAACAAGGCATTTGAGTTTAATGCGGATACCTTTTTAGGTATATTCTCATTGCTATTTGCTATCACGCTTGTAGTGGGTGTAGTTTCAGGCTTATACCCTGCCTTTCTCATGTCGAAACTAAAGCCTGCAAATATTCTCAAAGGCTCATTGACTACCGGCAGAGGTAGTATTTTACTTCGCAAAACTTTGGTTATTACTCAGTTTACGCTTTCGATAATAATGATTGTGGCTACAATCGTAGCCTCAAATCAAATGAGTTATGTGCAGGAGAAATCGCTAGGTTTTGATAAAGATCATATGATGGTTATTGACATCAATAGTGGGGCGGTGAGACAAAGGGCTGAAACTATGGCCAATGAATTTCTTAAGTCACCTTATGTGACCAAGGTAGGAATTTCTTCTCGTGTGCCCGGGGAGTGGAAAAACCTGCAGCAACTCTATGTAAATGCTGCGAATGATCCTGACTCATTAAGAACGAATTTTATCGGCTTCGATGTCAATATGATAGATACCTATGAAATCGACATAGTAGATGGAAAAGGGTTTTCTGGCAATGCGCAAAGCGATTCTCTTACAATTTTGGTAAACGAAGCACTTGTAGAAGAGCTTGACCTCAAAAGCCCTGTAGGTGATTATTTGACTATTCAGGGAGGCCGTTTCCAAATTACAGGTGTGCTTAAGAATTTCAATTTTCAATCATTGCACAGCGAGATCGCACCTCTTATAGTTGGTGCCTGGAATAACCCTTTTCAGCAAATTGACTACTTTTCTCTTAAATACGACCCTGATCATATAGAGGAGGCAGTGGCTCATGCTACCAGTGTACACGATCAGTTTGATGAGTATACGCCCATCGAGTATCATTTTTTAGACCAGCAATGGGATCTTTTTTACGAAAATGACAAGCGTGCCGGTAATGTATTCGCACTTGGTGCCGGTATCACAATTTTTATAGCATGCATGGGGCTATTCGGCTTGGCATCATATATCATTCAAAAGCGAACCAAGGAGATAAGTGTAAGAAAGGTATTAGGTGCCAGCGTGAGAGACTTGTTTATGCTACTTTCTAAAACTTTTGTAGTACAGGTATTTATCGCTTTTATAATTGCCGTACCAATTGCCTGGTATATGATGAATGCCTGGTTAGACAATTTTGCCTATAGGTTCAATCTTGGTGTTTCAGAATTTCTAA
The DNA here is from genome assembly GCF_009711475.1 of Fulvivirga aurantia. Classification (GTDB taxonomy): domain Bacteria; phylum Bacteroidota; class Bacteroidia; order Cytophagales; family Cyclobacteriaceae; genus Fulvivirga; species Fulvivirga aurantia. The sequence goes on along the minus strand of NZ_SMMD01000844.1, from coordinate 493 downwards.
TAGGAGGTATATCGGCCTTACTTATCTCAATGATTTCGATAAGTTATAAGGTGCTGAAGGCTGCTTATCTCAATCCTGCAGGTACTTTAAAAGAAGACTGATATACAGATTTATTGTCTTCATTTAATTATTGGGGCTTTTAACCTGCGAGTCACAAGCTCTAGAAGATCCTGAGGTTGTTATCAACCTCAGCGATCGGAAAGCTGGTTATCAAAAGCAAATTGTATCTCAACTTTCAGGAGCGTCTAAGTTGAGCGATGGATCAGTATAAAAAGCCGTTGGTCGGTGGAGGAGCGGAAGAAAAAACCGGTTCTGGAAGCTCATGTACACTACCATGTACAGACCGGGTGGCCGTTGAGTGTTGGGTTTTTTAATAGCTGACATTTATTTATTGGTAAGGCGTAAACCGTTGGTGAATAGGCTGATACGTGATAATTAATGCAAAAAAAACATTGCTTTTATCATAAAAAATTATCTTATTCAGACTCAGCGC
>NZ_SMMD01000437.1 GCF_009711475.1 Fulvivirga aurantia | reverse complement strand
GCTCTCTGCACCTAGCTCTTAGCTCTCTGCTCTCTGCGCTTAGCTCTCTGCGCTCAGCCATTATTTATTCAAACGGTTTTGAAGCAATTGTGTAACCTGTTATCTTATGCTCGACAAAACCAAACAACCTGACTCATGAGAAACATGTTATCGTTATTAGTCGCAATGCTAATCTTCACTTGCGGCTTTGCACAAAAAAAGCCTAAAACCTCTCCTACCAAAAAACTAGCTATCAATAAAGCTGATGCAAAGTATGATGAACTTACCACGCTAAGCAATAAAATCTGGTCTTATGAGGAAATCGCCTTTCAGGAAGAACAATCTGCCGAGGCTTTAATTGCTTACGCTGAAGCCAACGGATTTAAAGTAGAGAAAGGTGTGGCAGAAATACCAACCGCATTTGTAGCAGAATATGGCTCTGGCAAACCAGTAATAGCCATCATGGGTGAGTTTGACGCCCTTCCAGGTCTTTCTCAAAAGACAGTACCTTATAAAGAACCGCTCAATAGCGGTGGAGCTGGTCATGGTTGTGGACACAACCTTTTCGGAACGGCTTCTCTCGGAGCGGCCACTATAATAAAAGAATTGATCGATGAAGGTAAGCTTAACGGCACCATTCGTTTTTACGGGACACCAGCTGAAGAAAAGTTTTTTGGCAAGCTTTGGATGGTACGTGCAGGCCTTTTTGATGATGTTGATGTGATGATGGATTGGCACCCTAGTGCTGAAACTAAGGCCAATGTACAAAGTTCATTAGCTCTCGTAGATTTTATGGTAGAGTTTTACGGTCAGGCTGCTCATGCCAGCGGAGACCCCTGGAATGGAAGAAGTGCATCAGACGCTTTGGAGTTGTACACAACAGGCATTAATTACTACCGCGAGCACATTAAACCTACCGTGCGTATCCACTACCACATTCAAGATGGTGGTCAAGTGGTAAATGTGGTGCCAGATTACTCAAGAATCTGGACGAGAGTACGTGATACTAAAAGAGAAGGCATGGAAGTAGTCTGGAAGCAGGTCGAGCGTATAGCAGAGGGTGCGTCAATCATGGCTAATGTAGATTATAAAATAAAGTTGATTTCCGGAGTGCACGAAGTATTGCCCAACCGTGTGGGTGGTAAGGCCTTACAGGCTAACCTTGAGTATTTAGGTGAAATTCAATACACCGAAGAGGAGACTGCTTTCGGCAAACGTATACAAAAAGAAACCGGTAAGCCCGAAGTAGGGATGGACACAAAAATAAGTCCGCTTGAAGAAACCCTCGAGCACCCGATGGGCGGCTCGACTGACGTGGGAGATGTAAGCTGGGTAGTACCGACCGTGAGACTTGGAGCAACGGTAGCACCAAAAGACACTCCATGGCATAGTTGGGCAGTAGTTGCCTGTGGGGGCATGTCCATCGGCCATAAAGGTATGGTTTATGCCACGAAAGCCCTATCAATGACGATGATCGATCTATATCAAAATGAGAAATTGAGAAATGAGATCAAAGCCGAATTTAAAGAGCGTAAAGGCGATTACCAATACAAAGGTATTTTACCTGATGGCCCTCCACCCTTGGATGGTGTAAAGTTTGATTAAAATGAAAAAATCCAAAATCCAATTGATCGGCCTTCAGCTTGAAGGAAGGACCACCAATGAAAATGGACAGTCAAGCATTGACTGTGGTAACCTATGGCAGCGCTTTGAAAAGGAACACATCCTGGGAAAGGTACCTAACAAGAAATCGGATAGTATTTATGCCGTTTATTTTGATTACGAGGGAGATCACACAAAGCCATTTTCTTATTTTATAGGTTGTGAAGTTGAATCAGGCACTAGTACGCCTGAAGGCTTAAACACTTTGGTAATACCTGAACAGCTATACAAAAAGGTCACTGCTAAAGGCCAAATGCCGGGGTGCATTACCGAAGCCTGGCATATCATCTGGACATCAACCATAGACAGAGCCTACAGCTACGACTTTGAACTGTATGATAAACGCAGCCATGACTGGAATAATGCAGAGGTGGATATATTTATCGCAGAAAAATGACAATTTATGATTAGAATATTATTTACCACAATTATAGCAGTTGTAACTGCTGCCTGTAATCAAGCATCAAGTGAGCAAGAATATGTTTCTAAGACTGATACTTTTAAATCCCCAGCAGATAATGTTACTTTAAAAAGCGGTGATGCTGCTGAAAAAAAGATATCACAGCAGACTTTAGAAAACATTGAAATCTTCAATGGTAAAAGGGTGAATGAAGAAATTCTAACTATTGGTAATATAGATGGAATAGGTAAGCAGGACACAATACGTACTTATATAATAGTACAAAATGATACAGTTTATGTAAAATCTAGATGGATTCGAAAAAATGATATCATATGGCAATTTGATTTAGCTGACCCGTACTTATACCTAAGTGATGATAATCCCCTTTTTGAATACGAAAAAAGCCCTGTCTGGACAAGGTTAACTATTGCAAAAAATTATACCGTCCCAGAGTTAACACCAGTCTCTCAGTACGAATACATTGATTTGAAATGGGTTATAAGTTCTGGCCTTCATGACTTAAAGGCTAATAACGTAAATATTGACAGTACAACTTATAAGGCATATTTAGACAATTTTAAGGGAATGTTGGTGGGATTTGGTGATCCAGAAATAAGAAAATTGGCAATTTGGCACGAACCATCTAAAAGGTTCGTGTCTTATTATACTCCTTGAAATAATATCTCC
>NZ_SMMD01000357.1 GCF_009711475.1 Fulvivirga aurantia | reverse complement strand
AATAGATCCACCCGGCTGTATAACAGCTTTTATACCCTCTGCACTTGCTATTTCCACACAATCAGGAAACGGAAAGAAAGCATCTGAAGCCATTACAGCTCCATTGAGATCGAAGTTGAAAGACTTAGCTTTTTTAATAGCTTGCTTAAGCGCATCTACTCTTGATGTTTGACCAACACCACTTGCTAACAACTGACCATCTTTGGCCAATACAATGGTATTAGACTTAGTGTGCTTGGCCAACTTGCTGGCAAAAAGTAAAGCCTCCTTCTGCTCTGCAGTAGGCTCAAGTTTTGTAGCTGTTTTTAAGTCTTCCAAAGCATCCGTTTTCAGGTCTCTATCCTGCTCTATGATACCGTTTAGTAAGCTTTTATGCTGTTTGGTAGTACTGAGTTTTTCTTTCTGAAGCAGGATAATTCTGTTTTTCTTACCCTTCAATAGCTCCAAAGCATCCTCATCATAGGCAGGAGCAATTAATACTTCAAAAAACAAAGAATGCATCTCCTCGGCAGCGGCCAAATCAACTTTTTGGTTAGTAATCAAAACTCCTCCAAATGCAGATAGTGTATCTGCTTCAAATGCTCTTTGATAAGCATCTTTTACAGAATTGCCTGTAGCTACTCCACAAGCGTTGGTATGCTTCAGTATCGCAAAAGCAGTTTCATCAAACTCTTCAATGAGTGTTACTGCTGCGTCTACATCTACTAAATTGTTATAAGAAAGGTCTTTGCCATTGAGTTGCTCAAGTAACTTAGAAAGGTCTCCGTAGTATGTACCTTTTTGATGAGGATTTTCACCATATCTCAAGGTTTTGCCCGATCTCACACTTTGTTTGAATGAGTCTATGCCTTCTTCTGCATTAAAGTAATTGAAAATTGCAGAATCATAATGCGAGCTTATATCAAATGCTTTCGCAGCAAACCTCCTTCTATCAGCTAACTCTGTTGAGCCATTCTTCTCTGCTAACAAAGCTTCAACATCACTGTATTGCTCTCTTGAGGAAACAATCAAAACATCTTTGAAATTTTTGGCCGCAGCTCTTATCAAAGAGATACCACCGATATCTATCTTTTCGATAATATCAGACTCTGAAGCACCTGAAGCTACTGTCTCTTCAAACGGGTATAAATCAACTATTACCAGGTCGATTTCAGGTATATCAAACTCGCTCGCTTGTGACACATCTGCATCCAAATCTCTTCTATGCAAAATACCCCCAAAAACTTTGGGGTGCAGAGTCTTCACTCGTCCACCAAAAATGGAAGGATAACTTGTAAGATCTTCGACTGCCGTAACCTCAACACCCTGATCTTCAATGAATTTTTGGGTGCCACCTGTAGAGTATATTTTTACTCCGTGTTGATTGAGCAACTTGATAATTGGCTCAAGATTGTCTTTATAAAAAACTGAGATTAATGCGGATTTGATCTTTTTTTGAGACATGCCGGGCAGCGGGTTTATAATTAAGCTGCAAAGCTATACAAATTTGGGAATTTATCTACCGTTGAAAACTATTGATCGTTATGAACTTAACAAATTCAAAATATAGACAAAATTATTTTTTTTGATTAGTTATACAAATATGAAATAAATTATTACTTTCACTTTTGTATAATAAATTTTTGTTATGAAAGGAAGTAATCTTGGTGAGCTTGAAGAACTTATACTACTGACTGTAGGCGCACTGAAGAATGGAGCCTATGGAGTTGGAATAATGGATGAAATAGCCAAAGAGTCTGGCAGGAGTTTAAATATAAGCGCTGTACACGCAGTTCTTAAACGAATGGAAGACAAAGGATATTTAAAATCATCTATGGGCGGAGCAACACCTGAAAGAGGAGGTAGACGAAAACGCTTTTTCACTTTAACGGCTACAGGCCTGAAGGCTATTGAAGAATCTATGCAACTAAGATCTTCACTGTACAACAGGATTCCGGCTTTTAAAACCTCTTGATATGATGTCAAATCAACCTCCCAA
>NZ_SMMD01000374.1 GCF_009711475.1 Fulvivirga aurantia | reverse complement strand
AAGTGGTAGAAGGGCTGTATTTGCTTTCTTTTTGCTACCTTTTCATAAGGAATGTAAACCCCATGCCTATGCTGCAATTGATAAAAGATGATCCCTGGTTGGCTCCTTATGAGTCCGATTTAAAACAGCGTCTCAGTTATTTTGAAGATCGGCTGGAGCATATTAAATCTCACCATGGTTCGTTGCTTCAATACGCGCAAAGGCATAAAACGCTGGGTTTTAATTATGATAAAAAGTGTAAAGGCTGGCACTATCGGGAGTGGGCGCCTGCGGCAAAATCCTTAAGTCTGATAGGCGATTTTAATGGCTGGGATTCTTCTAAACATCAGCTTGAGAAAACCGATGAGGGCATTTGGGAAATTTTTATAGAAGAAAGCGAAAGCCTGAAGCATCTTTCTCAGGTAAAAGTAAAGGTAGAAACAGCCAATGGCACGAAAGACCGACTGCCCGCTTATACCAACTATGCCCTTCAGCACCCAGAAACACATGATTTTACGGCTTCCATCTGGGGCCCTGCAAAACCCTTTACCTGGACAGATCAGAAGTTCAGTTTAAATAAAATAGGAGCACCGCTTATCTATGAGTGCCACACGGGCATGGCACAGGAGTATGAAGGCGTAGGTACTTACAAAGATTTTGAAAAGAACATTTTGCCTCGTGTGAAAGCACTTGGCTACAACTGCATCCAGCTCATGGCGGTGGCTGAGCACCCTTATTATGGCTCGTTTGGCTATCACGTCTCTAATTTCTTTGCCCCATCATCACGTTTTGGTACGCCAGATGCACTCAAGTCGCTGGTCAATACTGCGCATAAGATGGGTATCGCTGTAATTATGGATGTCGTGCACTCTCATGCTGTAAAAAATGAGGCCGAAGGGCTTAACAATTTTGACGGTAGCGGTCATCAGTATTTTCACGAGGGAGGGAAAGGCTACCATGAAGGTTGGGACTCAAAACTTTTTGATTATGCCAAAGAAGAGGTTGAGCGATTTCTGCTTTCTAACATCCGCTACTGGTTGGAGGAGTTTCATTTTGACGGCTTTCGATTCGATGGTGTTACGAGCATCTTGTATCACCACCATGGCAATGGTGTGGCATTCGATCACTACGACAGGTATTTCAAAGAAGGTGTCGATTGGGACGCTGTGCGCTATTTGCAACTCGCAACCAGTGTGGCCAAGGCGGTAAAACCAGACTGTATTTTAATTGCTGAAGATATGAGTGGTATGCCAGGGATGTGTCAGCCCGTTGCGCATGGTGGCCTCGGTTTTGATTATCGCCTCGGCATGGGTATACCCGACTCGTGGATCAAGCTACTTAAACACAAAGCCGATGAAGATTGGCGTATGCATGAGATTTGGGATGTATTGAGCAACAGGCGCTATAAAGAAAAAACCATAGCTTACGCTGAATCACATGACCAGGCGATGGTTGGCGATAAGACGGTTGCTTTTTGGCTGATGGATAAGGAGATGTATTGGCACATGCAAAAACAGGACGACAATCTAATCATCGACCGAGGCATTGCACTCCATAAATTAATCAGGTTGGTGACAGCTGCGGCCGGGGGAGAGGGTTACCTCAATTTCTTTGGCAATGAATTTGGCCATCCGGAATGGCTTGATTTTCCCCGTGAGGGAAACAACTGGAGTTATAAATACGCGAGGAGGCAATGGTCTTTGGTGGACAATGAAGAATTGAAGTATGTCTACCTCAATGATTTTGACAAGTCTATGATCAACTTGCTAAAGGCGCATGATGTACTTGATGCATCACCGGCTCATCTTATAAATGTAGATGAAGCTAATAAGGTGCTCATTTTTGAGCGGGCGGGCCTTGTGTTTATTTTTAATTTCAGTCCTGATAAGTCTATTCCCAATTATGAGTTTTGGGTGCCGCAGGAGGGTACTTACAAGTATGTGCTTAACTCAGATGACGTATCTTTTGGTGGCCACGACCGGATAGATGCAGGTGTCACGCACGAAAGCTTCAAGCGTGGTGGTGAAAATTTCCTGTCGGTGTATACGGTGAATAGGTCGGTGTTGGTGTTGGAGGGGGTGTAGGAGTAGGTTGACCTTCGCTTTTAAATCTAAGCGTCATTGCGGAATTTATCTTTCAATCTTTCTATATG
>NZ_SMMD01000307.1 GCF_009711475.1 Fulvivirga aurantia | reverse complement strand
AAGGAGAAAGATGTGCAAATAGCGGTAAAGACAATTGTAGATGACCTTGATTGTGGCGAGCGAAGAGTAGCAGAGCCAAACGGTGATGATTGGGTTGTAAATGAATGGATTAAGAAGGCTGTTATCTTATATTTTCCTTTGATGAAAATGAAAACGATTGAAGTCGGACCTTTTGAGTTTCACGATAAAATTGGCTTGAAAAGTAATTATGAAAAATTAGGAGTGAGGGTTGTTCCTCACGCAATTGCGAGATATGGTTCTTTTGTAAACTCCGGTGTGGTGATGATGCCCTCATATGTAAATATTGGTGCCTATGTAGATAGTGGCACTATGGTAGATACATGGGCCACTGTTGGTAGTTGTGCTCAAATTGGCAAAAACGTACACTTAAGCGGTGGAGTTGGTATTGGAGGTGTTTTAGAGCCTGTGCAAGCCGCTCCGGTAATTATAGAAGATAATGCCTTTATTGGGTCAAGATGTATCATTGTAGAAGGTGTGCGTATTGGTAAAGAAGCTGTATTAGGAGCCAATGTGGTGCTTACAGCCAGTTCTAAAATAATAGATGTAACAGGCCCTGAAGCTGTTGAAAGAAAAGGTTATGTGCCAGATCGCTCTGTTGTTATTCCAGGGTCTTATACCAAAAAATTTGCAGCAGGAGAGTATCAGGTACCTTGTGCGCTCATAATTGGTAAAAGAAAAGAAAGTACTGATAAGAAGACCTCACTTAATCAGGCTTTGAGAGAAAACAATGTAGCTGTGTAAATACAGACTTATTATACAATTATTAAAGGCCTATTTGCAAAAATCGCAGCAAATAGGCCTTTTTCTTTAGCTCTCAATTTACTTTTTGGCACTTACTTTGTTACTTTGTTAGGTATACATATAAAAATTTTAGCAATGATTCGCTTTATATCTATACTTCTCCTCTTATCACTTTCAGCTTTTATGACAGCCGACAAGGATGCGGTGTATCCAAAGGTTGATTATAGCAGTTTCGCTCGTGGTGAAAAACTTACCTATAGAGTCAATTTTGGCATTTTTACGATAGGTAAGGGCGAAATGATTATCAGTGACAAGCTATATAAAATCAATAAAAGAGACTGCTATAAGGTAGATGTTTATGGCAAAACCAGTGGTATGGTAGACTGGGTGGCTAGAGTAGATGACCATTGGGGAGCATATGTAGATACAGCAGCACTGGTTCCACACATTTCTTATCGTAACATCAAAGAAGGCAACTATCGAAAAAACGAAATGGTGCGCTTTGATCACGAGCATGATGTATTGGAAACAAAAACTATCAATAAAAAAACCGGAAAGTGGAAGGAGCCTATTCTTTACGGAGCTCCTGATAATGTGAGAGAAATGTTGTCAGGGTTTTTGTACCTGCGGACAATGGATTTTTCACAAATGAAAAAAGGAGACATATTTACCATCAGTGGGTTTTTTGAAGACATGTTTTATGAGCTCGATGTAAAATACAGAGGGAAAGAAAAAGTCAAAACAAAGGCAGGGAAATTTAGAGCCATAAAGCTAGAGCCAATAATGCCGGATAATGAATTATTTGATGGGGAAGATTCAATACTAGCATGGATATCTGATGATGAAAATAAAATTCCGTTAAAGGTTGAGGCTAAGATGTTCATCGGTCATACTGGTGTAGAGTTATC
>NZ_SMMD01000556.1 GCF_009711475.1 Fulvivirga aurantia | reverse complement strand
CAACAAAATGCAATATTTTGAAGAAATTCCGAAAGAGGATCGTCCTGATTTAGCGGCTCAACATGAGTTTGATATGACCAAAGATCCAAATCTTGGTTACCCGCCTATTCATAGAAAAATTGATGCTTTTAAAGAAGCTCAAAGATTACTAAGAAGAAAATCTTCAGGGAAGGCAATAGCAAATGTTCAATGGGACGAGCGAGGTCCTAATAACGTTGGTGGACGTACCAGAGCTTTGATTTGGGATCCCAATGACATAACAGGAAAGAAAGTATTTTCTGGAACGGTAGCGGGAGGTCTTTGGTATAATAACGATATAACTGATGTTGATTCGGAATGGCAGAATATTGATGATTTCATGGCTAATCTTTCGATAAGTACTCTTGCCTACGACCCAAATAATACACAGGTATTTTATGCAGGTACAGGATTAGGATTCACAGGAAGGTTGCGTGGTGCTGGTATTTGGAAATCTACAGATGGAGGAACGTCTTGGAACCAAATAACAAGCACAGACAATAGTGATTTTTACTACACCCAAAAAATAGTAATTACGAACACTTCGCGAATTTTTGCTTTAACTGCAGCATTGGAAATACAAGATATAGTCCAAGGCACAAATCCAGGTTTACGGTATTCTGATGATGGTGGAATCACATGGAATACTGCCATTAGCAATATAAATATGGCTGATATCGAGATTGAAGATGATGGGGTTAATGGAGAAACTTTATATGCTTCTGATATGAGTGGTGGTGTATATAAATCAATCGATAATGGTGAAAACTGGTCAGATATTTCACCGGGTGATACTGGAAATAGAGTTGAGTTGGCAGTGGCGCCTAGTGATGTTAACACGGTCTATGCTGTGGCAGCTTTAGGCACAAATGTAGGCTGGTTTAAAAAATCAGTTGATGGTGGTGATACGTGGAGCAATGTAACAATTCCTTTATACCTGGAGCAGACAGGCTGTACTGCTGGATCAAATGATTTCACGAGAGGACAGGCATGGTTTGATTTAATTTTAGCTGTATATCCAAATGACCCTAATTCTGTAATAGCAGGAGGTATAGATTTACATCGAACAACAGACGGAGGCACGAGTTGGGAACCTTTGTCGTATTGGACAGGGAGATGTGATGATTACGTACATGCTGACCAACACCAAATTGTGTTTAAACAAGGAAGTAACAACGAGGCAATTTTCGGAAATGACGGAGGTGTTTTTTACTCTTCAGAATTAGATCTTGCAGACCCTGATTTTGTTGAAACAATCAATGGATATAATACAGCCTTGTTTTATGCTACGGCAGCTGCTAATGTATCCGGTAGTAATATTTATTTGGCAGGAGCCCAAGATAACGGTTCCAATTTATTTACAACTTACGGAATTAATGAGGCTATTGAAGTAACTGGGGGTGATGGAGCGTACTGCTTTATTAATCAGCAAAATCCTAACATTATGATAACCAGCTATGTATACAACAACTACTACATAACCTTGGATGGTTGGAGTTCATTTAATGGCACCGCAAGTGATAATAGTGGAAACTTTATTAACCAAGCTGATTATGATGAAGATGCTGATATATTATATGCAACCAGAAATGGAAATGAAATCGCTGTTTATTCAAATATTTCTTCTGGATCTCCTACTAAGACTATAAAATCTGTAAGTATAGGAGGTAGACAAACCAGTAATTTAATAGCTTCACCTTATACTGACAATCGTCTAATTGTTGGTACTGAAGGTGGAAACATCTACCTAATAGATGATGCTAACTCTTCACCAACAGTTACACTACTGGGTTCAAATGTACCTGGAGCCAACGTTTCATCAATTGATATTGGCTCATCAGATGACCACCTTTTGGTAACATATTCCAATTATGGGGTAATCTCTGTATGGGAAACAAACGATGGTGGCGATACTTGGAATAATAAAGAAGGTAATTTACCTGATATGCCTATTAGATGGGGACTTTATAATCCAAATAATAGATCTGAAGTAATGCTGGCAACTGAATTAGGTGTCTGGACTACTGACGACATTTCACAAATAACTCCTGAGTGGGAACCAAGTAATGAAGGACTAGCAAATGTAAGATGTGATATGTTACAATATCGTGAGTCGGATCAGCAAGTTGTGGTAGCAACGTTCGGGAGAGGGCTGTTTACAAGTTATGCATTTTTAGAAGGGTCAATTGCAGCCTTTGAGCCTGATACCAGAATAACATATGTTGGTAAAGAGGTTACTTTTGACAATAGATCAGTAGGTGATGCGACTACTTTCTCATGGAATTTTGGAGATGGAGTCTCTTCTTCGTTAGAGGATACGAAACATACTTATTCAACACCAGGAAAGTTCACAATTTCATTAGAAGTTAATGGTGGAGAGGATGTAGAATATAGAGAAATAACTGTTCTGCCAAATAGAGATGGAAATTATAGTCTCAATGACGGAGGCGATTTTGATGAATATGTGAATGATTTTTATGCCGATAATATTGCAGGTACAAAATTTGAACTTGGTTCTTCAACTATTGATAAGAAAGATGGGACAGTAAGTGGTGTTAATGCTTGGGTTACCGGCTTAAATGACGCCCAGTATCTAAATAATTCTACAGCTATACTTTACTCACCGCACTTTGATTTATCTACAGCTGGTACGTACAATTTATCATTCCAAACTAAATATAGCTTCGAGCCTGAGTGGGAAGGCTTCATTGTAGAATACACAATTGATAGTGGTTCTACCTGGAATAAATTAAACCCAGTAATAGAAGCAGGGTGGTATAATGAGACCACAGTTCCTGAGGCAATTGCTTTTGAAGGTTCTTCTCCAATATTTGGGGATAACACCAATGGTGAATTTGTAGAAATGTCTACTGATATATCTTCTTTGTCAGGTTCAGGAAGAGTAGGTTTTAGAGTTGTTTTTAAAACAGATCCCGGTACAACGGATGTAGGAATGGCACTGGATGATTTTACAATTTCAGGTCCAAGTTTAAATGCAGTCCCTGATTTTGCTATAGAAGATCAGACATTATCGACATGTGAAGGTACTGAGATTACATTTTATGACTTATCTACAGGTGATATTTCATCTTGGAGTTGGGATTTCGGAACAACTGCCTCTCCGTCAACAGCTACAGGTAGAGGCCCACATGTTGTAACATTTAACACGACTGGTACTGCTGATGTCTCACTAACTGTGATTGGTGATACAAATGGCTCTCAATCCATCACAAAACCTGGCTATGTTAGTATATTAACTAATCCTGTTAACGAAAAAGTCGTGCGTGTATCAGAGGAAAACATATGCTATGGAGAAACGACTTCAATTATTATAGAGAATAGTGACACTGACTTTACTTATCAGGTGTTTGATGTAAATACTGACGAATCAATTAGTAATTTGATTTCAGGAAATAATGCTGACTTAGTGGTTACAACGGGAGAATTGGTGAATAACTCTAGCTTTTACGTATTAGTAGAAGATAAAAATTCTAACTGTTCAAAGGTACTCAATGATAGACCTGTGGTTAGTGTTAATGCACCGGTACCTTCAAATACTACAATTAATGATGATGTCATCTGTTCGGGAGAGTTTGCTTCAGCGTCTATTGAGCTGGCGCAATCTGGCGTTGAATACTATTTTATCGACTCCGAAACTAGAGCAATATTAGGTGATAAGGTAGAAGGTCAAGATGCTGATTTGAGCATTAACTCAAGTGTTTTGGAGGAAGACACAGAAGTAATAATAGTTTCGAAATCTACAACTACTACTTGTGAATTAGAACAAACGGAATCTATATATATTAAGGTGAACGAGTTGCCTGAGGCTTCAATTACTGCTGATGGCTCTGTTTTATCTGCTCCGGAAGGAGGTATTTTCTACCAATGGTTATTGGATGGAGATACACTTGAAACAGAAACTAGCAGAACTTTAAGTGTAATGTCTCTAGGTGAAT
>NZ_SMMD01000431.1 GCF_009711475.1 Fulvivirga aurantia | reverse complement strand
GCCACGTGAAAAGGAGGCCTTCTACTATGTTTTAGAAAATTAAGATTTCAGCAAAGGAACAGCCGGAAAACAAAAAAACCCTGACACTTTCGTATCAGGGTTTTCTCTGCAGAGGAGGAGGGATTCGAACCCCCGGTACCTTGCGGCACGCTGGTTTTCAAGACCAGTGCATTCGACCACTCTGCCACTCCTCTGGGTCGTCCCGATAACTATCGGAATCGGGTTGTTTCCCGAATAGGTCTGCAAATGTATAGTATAATTTAAATTTTGCAAAAGGGTGCGGAAAATTTTTTAATCATAGTTGTAAATAGGCTCCTCAACCTCTCTAATTCTATAGGCCTGATGAATACTTGCATTGATTTCATACCCTACTAAAAGTACAATGCTCAGTATCTCCTGCCAGATCATCAGGGCGATCAATACACCCAACGAACCATATAATTTATTGTATGTCGCAAAGTTTGAAATGTAAAAAGAGAAGCCATAAGATACCGCTATGCACAAAATCGTAGCTATGAGCGAACCAGTAGAAAAAAAGCTCCAATTATAGTGAACCGCTGGCCCGAAATAGTAAATGAAGGAAATAGCCAAAAAGAACACAATGAAAATGATGATAAACCGTGTGATAAAGAACAAATAGATCGCAAAGTCTTCTATAGCCAACCACTCAATGTGCTCAATAAAATCGATCACAATATTGCCCACCACTAATAGCATACTGGCCAAAATCAATACGAAGGCTAACATAAATGTGAGACCTGTAGCTACCAACCTCATTTTAATAAATGATCTTTTTTCTAATGTCTTATAACATGAGTTAAAGGCCTTCATGAGGGCCATCATGCCGTTGGTGGCCAAAAACAAAGAGAAGATAGCACCAAATGTAAGTAGTCCCCCCCTCGTATTACTCACGATGTCTTTTACGGTCGACTCTACCGTTTCAAACATACTATTAGGCATTACACTTTTTATAAACTCAAGTATATTGGCCTGACTCACGTCTGGTACAAACTCGTGTATATAAGGAGTAAGTGTGAAAAGAAATATGATTGCGGGAAATATGGCCAGTGCAAAGTTGAACGCAACTCCGTTGGCTCTGTCTATAATCTCATCTTTAGTGATTTTTTCTATAAAAACCTTTATGATCTCATATAGGGTCAGCCCTTCGTACCTTTTGAATTTTATTCTTTTCAAAAAATCGACTAACCTCAAAAAAAGCTTTGAATCCTGTACGTACGTTATAATTCTAGCTTTCATCTAGTCAAAATACGGATTGAGTAGCTTCGCCATCACTTCCGGTTGCCTACAAGGCCTTCCCGATTTCATGTCAACGAATACTAAAAGCGTTTTGCCTTCATGAATCAATTTATCAGATTCGTTATATATTTCATAATCAAAAGTGATTCTTACTCCGGGTTTTTCTTTGATAATGGTGCGCACGGTAAGTAACTCATCATAAGTGGCAGGCGCATGATATTTTGAGAAATTTTCTAAAACAGGCATCATCACCCCCTGCTCCTCCAGCTCTTTATAAGTCAGGCCCAGACTTCGCAAACTCTCCACTCTGGCAATCTCATAATAAGCCGCATAGTTACCATAATACACATAACCCATCTGGTCAGTATCAGCATACCTTACTCTAATTTGCGTCTCAAACTTTACCATTTAGTTTTGGTTTAGTCGTGCTTTTCTCTGTTCTATGGTGAGTTGCCTCTGATACCTCCTCGCGTTGTTCAAATGATCCCTCAGGTTGGTGGCAAAATTATGGTAGCCAGAAAAATCTTCTTTGGCACACATATATAAATAGTTATGATCTTTATGATCGAGCACTGCATCTATAGAGTGGATCTCAGGCATATTGATCGGCCCCGGAGGCAACCCTGTTTTCTTATAAGTATTGTATGGCGAGTCAATCTCCTTATGCACATTAAGTACTCGTTTCAAAGTGAAATCACCCACAGCAAATACTAATGTAGGATCTGCCTGTAAAGCAATGTTTTTCTCAAGCCGGTTCATGTACAAACCTGCTATAATCTTACTTTCTTCTTTCTTTATACTCTCTGCCTGTACAATAGATGCAAGTGTTGATACCTCTAATGGTGTAAGATCAATGGCTTTGGCCTTCTGTAAGCGCTGGTCGTTCCAAAACTTCTTATACTCTCTATGCATACGCTCTACAAGGCCCTCTGCAGAAATGTCATAATAGACTTCATAAGTATTTGGAATGAACATACTGATAATGTTTTGCTCATTAAATCCGTGCTGGTTGGTTTCTATGAACTTGAGTAGAGCTGTATCAAAAGCAGCCGCAGATATCAATAAATTAGCTGTTATTTTTTCAGGGAGCTCACTGATCAAACGTACGTTGTTAAATGTAATATTTACCGGCTCCTGCCTACCTGCCCTCAACAACCTGATGGCTTCTAGGTTGGTCATATTTTTTTCTAAAGCATACCTGCCCGGTTTAATGGCTTCATCATAACTCATGAGCTTACTCAAAAAGCTAAACGACACGAGGTCTTCAACATAATGGTTGTCGTAGAGTTTATCTTGTAATGATTTGAAGGTTTCACCTTGTTCAATCACTATATAGCGGTCTTCTTTCTCAACCAAAATATTGGCAGAATAAAGTATCTGGTATGCATAAAAAGCAAATGAAGAAAGTAGTATCGAAAA
>NZ_SMMD01000750.1 GCF_009711475.1 Fulvivirga aurantia | reverse complement strand
TTATAATTCCATCAGACAATGTCAAATTACCTAATATTTCAATATCAGAATTAATATTTACTTCAACATTTCCTTCATTTTTCTGAATCTCTAAATTGTTCAAGGCATTTGGACCTGTAAAATCACCCATGATGGTGGTTTCTTTAATAGATGATGCGTATGATCCATAATTACGCAACAATACCACACTATTTTGTGCATTAAACTGGCCTGCAATAAAATTGATGTCAGCACCAACTGAGAATATATAGTTCGAACTTCCAGCATTAACTATACCCCCATTTATAATGAGATTTTCGACTATATTAATTCTCCCTGACGAAGCCCCATTAAATGTTCCTCCATTAATAATGAAATCTCCAGATCTAATATTGATACGAGAGCTGGCACCTTCAGGACTATTTAACACACCACCCTCTAAAGTCAGATTATTTTCTACTGTTATCCTTCTATTTGCTGCCATCGAAATTTCCGGACCATTAATTATCAAATCCTGACAGATAGTTACGTCATTATTTGGAAAATTTCTTGCCCCTGAACCACTCAATGTCAAACTCCTTAATGATGTAATACCTGCAAGTATATTGTAACTACCCGTACCTGCATATTCCAATCCACCACCAGAACAAGATAAAAAGTCGCCAGAAAAAGCTGGTAAGTTTGCGTTGATCCCATCACTTACAATCCTTAAATCACCTGTGCCATCTAAAATACCCAACCGATGGTTGGTGGAATTAGTAACCTCTAATATTCCGCCTGATTGAATCACTGTACGATAAAATCTTGCTTCATCTTGATCTAAGGTCAAAGTGTAACCATAGGGAACAATCACCACTGAACCGGTAGGTGCTCCACCTCCAGGTACCGCAATATCATAGACATCAGCCGTAAAACTTCCGTCTGTATCGACTGTATAGGTGGCAACATTATCTGGTATAGCTATGTCTATTCCAGCAAAATAATCTCCCGAAATACTATTAGAGTCTTCTCCTGTAAAGGTAAAATGTATCTCATTTGTGATTTCGCTCACCTCATTAGTAGTGAACTTATTTATTAAGTTGGTGGGATTATTAAACGTTAAAATTCGAGCTGCGATATAATCAGCTTCACTACCATTTAATGCTTGTACTTGAGCATCGTTATAGCTAAAAGTGACATCAGATGTCATACCTGTAACATTTTTGGCAGTTAGCGCCCAATAATACTGTAATACATTATTAATATCGCCACCAGCTGTCAGGTCATTCCCATCATTAATAGTCGGGTGATATTCATTCGCAGGGCTTATAAATATAGATCCAATTGCTGAACCGGATGTATTTGAATTTGTGCTCAAATCAAATACAACAGGGGTATAAAAAGCCTGTCCCAATGGGAAAGTAAAGTCAGTAGTTGTATTTGCTGCAAACGTCTTACCAACACCTTTATCGACAAATGAGCTGTTTGTTCTTATCATATTTGAGACTGAAAAGGGCTGAACAGCTACAACATCCGAGTTCACACCAAATAAAATATTACTACCTCCTACATCAAAGACCCCTCCGTTTAATTGTAAATCTCCGTTTATATTAAAGTTATAACCATTACCATCAGGTATTGTAACTCCATTGGTATTATTAATTCTAATACCACCAATGCTACCTGTTCCTGAAGCGGACCTCCTTAATTCTTGATTTGTAGAACCTGAGAAAACAAGACCATTACCTCCTGAGCTAGAATGAACCCCATTTATTACTGCATCTGCATTTAGTATAATATCAAACCCATTATCATTGAGTGTGCCACTATTTATTGAAAACAGACCGTTGACAGTTACAGAATTAGTAAGTTCCAAAGAGCCTATTCCTGATTTCGTAAATCTGAAGAAATTATTCGTGCCTGAACCTCTTAATTCCTGTGTCAAATCAGATTCGAAAATTGTTTCATTATTTTGAGCGTCATAAGAGCCGTTGTTCTCAAAATCACCATTCACAGTAAGAGTTATACCATTACCATTAAATGTGGCACCGCTATTAATTGTGAGCTGTCCAACAACAGTCAAAGGTGTGGTTCTAATAGACGCAACCGGATTGTTTGTGCCATTAATAGTTAGGTCGCTTAATGGAATGAATGAATTGATTCTGAAATCATTCTGTCCTGCTGGTGTATTCGCATTGAATATTGTAATCTCCTCAGTTACATCAAAATCATCAGGATCTAAATACAGCGCTGATATAGTAGGTGAAATTTGATGTCTTTCGATCGTTAAAGTACCTCCTGTGTACGTAAATTCACTTCCTACATTATATATTTGAAGCATACCTCGGTTTGAGGTTGGCGCTGCCTGTGTACCTATTCTTACATCACCTCCGGTTTGTCTATATTTCAAAACACCAGTACTGGCGGTAGTTATTGGTCTTATCTGCGACCCAACATTCAGTGCTCCAGAAGAAATTTCAAGAATAGCATTTCCTGAAGCTGAATATTCGATAAAGTTATTCCCATTTCCAGAAGCATCATCCATATCTAATGTTCCTCCATCTATAATTAAGCAACCATTTAATAAAATCCCAGAATCATCACCACTCACATTAGCCTGGCCAGCAGTAATTTGTAAGCCTCCGGAAGCAGGGATGTTAAAGCTGGATCCACCAGTAGTTAGATTAATGTTTATTAATGGGTCGTTGAGCACTAAAGTACCGTTCTGAATTTTTATTGCCTTCGTTGTACCATTCGATGTACCATTTAATGTAAAAGGATCGTTAAAAGAAAATGAATTATCCTTAGAATTCCCCTTATTCATTACTACCCTATGCAGGATGGCAGTACCAGAATTAGTAAAGGTGTTTGTTCCAACACTACTTAACTCTAGCTCGATAACTGAATTACTTCCGTCACCTAAATTCATTGTTCCTGTGCCAGGAATAGTGATATCTCCGTAAACGGTTAGATTATGAGTATTTGCAGCACTGTTATTTACTAATCTGAGTTGTCCTCCATTACTACCATTAAAGCTTAAATCACCTTCAATAATAACAGTCTGATTTCCTGTAGAATTACCATCAAATTCGAAAAACCCTTGCCCACAACAACCCGATCCAATTTCTACATTATTTTTAAATGTTAATGTACGAGCAGAATTGTTGTTAACCCTGATTAGCATATTTCCATTTATGTTAGCTCTACCATTTACTGTGACATCAACATCTGGAAACTCCATAATCCTATTGCTTGAATTTCCTCCTGCAAACCAAAGCATAGGGTACTCAGATGCATCTGATGAAAGTGTAGCTGTACCCGTTCCTCCATCCCACGCATAAATAACAAGTGCATTTGAATAATTATTAAAGTCGGCAAAGTCCCCCCCTGGGAAAATTCCCGTATATGAGGCGTTAATATTATACTGCATAACAGCACCATGACTTTGATTTGGAGTAGGGCCACCAATATGCCTATCAGTTACTTCAACCTCATTGAATATTGAATTATAAGCATTATAGCTTCCATTAGAATCAAATATTACTCGGGGGCATCCACTAATCCAATTATTATTTACCGGATCAAAATCATCAAAAATTAACTTTGCGATATTAATCGGGCCTGTACCATTGTTAATCGTAAATACGCCAGCACCATAACCTGTCGGATCACCTGCCCCTCCATTGTCTCTTGTCAAGATCGCAATATCCCCATCACGAGGATAATCTCCAGCCGATGAACCATCTCGTGTCAATGACCATGCACTACCATTAGTCCAATTGGTCTGAGAAGTGTTTATCGAATAAAAGATTTCAGGTGCACCCACAAACTTAGAGGCATCACCAGCCGTGTAAGCAGCATGTTTCAAATCAAACCCTCCAGCAGGATTTCCAGACCCTTCATTACCCCAGAAGAAAATCCTTATATTCTCTGCATCAGTATTGTCAATACCTGAAGACCCGGGTGCTCCAGCATCAACCTCTGCAGTTCTCGTAAAAGGATCATTCTCTAAAACATAACCAGGAACATAGTTAGAAGGAAAGCCATCAGCTCCGCCATTCGGATCATCTTTTTCAACAGACCTAAACCACATTCTCTCTACTTTAGGTACTGTAGTAAAACCACTGTAGTCTACAATCCAATATCTGTCTGAAATATCATTACCCAAAGGGTACGGCCCTGCAGTTGCCAGTTTATCCGTTACCGGAACAACAGTAATATAACCCGCATCGGAAGCTGACAATAATCTAATATTTACAGGCGTATATTCTGATGTGGCAATATCACCGGTATTACCAGTACCTACTGGAAATAAAAACACAGTTGGATTACTATTTGAATTGGCTTCATCACAATTAACAAAGCCAGGGTTAGTACCATCAGCATTCACTTTTAAAGATAAGCCGCCATCAGATGCGTTTCCATCGGTTATGAACATGTCTTCAACACTAAACTGATTGTTTCCATTAGGACCACCAGCCTGACTTGTAAGCCTTTCGTTTAAAACATCAATAGTAAGATTATGAGTACCTAAATCAATTCTTCCATGTCGATACTCCAAGTAATCTATTTTAACATCGCTTATCAGCTCGATGATTTCATCGGCACTATTCAACTTAATCCCTCCAAATCTTGATGTATCAGCCGTAATGAATACTGTCGCTGGGCCTCCATCGTCTCTTAATTTAAACAAATCATTTTCGCCATTCGGATCTGAATCGTTTGTTGCACTAGGATCATAGACAGTAAGAACATCATAGTTTACAACGGTATCTGCGTACATCCTTATACTATGTACACCTTGATCTAGTGTGCCGCTTAAAACTTTAAAAAAGTCACCATCAACCCTTAATAGGTTATTTTCATTACCAGTTACATCTGATTTTCCGGACTGCAATGTAACTGTGGCTGATGTAGGCTTATTGATTATAAGATTCCAAAACCTTTGTTCATCATTCACTCCTCCTGTTCTATTTAAGAATGACATGACGCTATTATCTACACCATTAATGGTTGTAGTATTAGGTACAGAGTTATTGTAAAAATAATCTCCACCAGCTTCAATTATGAAGTCGCTACCAATTTCAACATCAATACCATTGTGATCAAAAGTGATCCCGTTCTCAATAGTTAGGTTGTTTAGTACTCTTAGGTCTAAATCAGAAATTGTGGTAGTATTTGCACCACTACCAGAAGCACCGTTTATTAAATCAACTTCATTTCCAGTACCAGATGTGTATCTCATTATAACATTCCAAAAAGGAGCCAGTGAAGTTAATTTGAAATCGTCATTACGATCAACTTCCATAATAACAGTCCCCCCTGTAACGCTTTGATTTCCTTCATCACTTGCTATGAATATACCACCCGTATTAGCTCCGGTTGGTGCTCCTGCTACTCTCAAGGTTCCACCCGACATATTAAAAGTGTTACCAGGGTATGTTAAACTAAATACATAATAATCTGTCTGAATACTATTTCCTGTAACATTTACAATACCACCAGATTGGGTGTAACCGCCAATATTTTCTGCACCGAGAACCGAAGTCCTAATTTGATTCACAGTTAAAGTACCGTCAGAAACAACAATATTACCATTGCCTCTTGTAGTAATTCCGCTACTAATTGGCGCATTTATAATACCACCTGATAACTGAATAGTACCATACGGTACAATGGCTGTACCTGCAGGTTTCTCAGCTGATCCTCCATTTACCCAAAGACGAGCAGCCTCAGAGATATTATAATTACCTCCGTTGTTTAGAACCGGTACATCAACATTCGAATTTAGCCTTACTGTTCCTCTTAAAAGGCCAAGCGCATTATCATTAGTTATTAATTGAGCAGTATTGCTGTGGCCATAGTCAGCTGGGCCAAACAAGTTGAAATTAGCAGCAGTGCTTGCATTAATATCGAGGATGTATGTTTGATCAGTACCTTTATCGATTTCAATACGATAAAAATTGGTTACTCCATTACAGCTGATTTCCTGATTACTCAAGGCACTTAGAAAGTTGGCATCCACGATACCATTTGTAGCTTCGTTGTTATAGTCTGTGGAACTACGGTTAGTAAATTCAGCTCTTCCCAAGTTTTCGAAATCGCCATAAAAGTTAAATTCATGTCTGGCATTGGCAGTTCCAACTGTTAGCTCACCGCTGCCATTAATCTGGGTATTACCATATACGGTTATATTTCTAGCGGTTGTGGAACTATTGTCATTTATTCGTAATTGACCGCGGTCAACTGTCAAATCTCCATTGATGACGTAATCAGATAAAAGTGTTGCTTGATTAGCAGTAGCATTGAGATTAATGAGAACGTTGTTATAGATTCTATTCTGATTTAAATTGATTCCTGCTCCACGAATTTCAACGGTACCTCCCACTATTGAATCTGCAAAAACTGTTATAGAACCCGTAGGGAAGTTATCATTATTAGATGCATCTCCTGAAATTGTAATCTTTCCACCTCCCAGAATGTTAAAGAAATCATGGCCACTAGTGTTAGCCACAATTAACTCACCATTGACAGTAAGATTAATACCATCATTATCATCAGAATCCATGGTTACTGTTCTACCTGTAAGTATCGTAACATTGTCATTAGCACCGGGTACTAATCCCCCAGATGGTGTTCTTAAGGCACCTGACGGATCGGTAGTCCAAGTAAGCGGATCATTCCAATCGCCTGATTGGTAGGAATAGACATCACCTGGCACTAGTTGTTCTCCCTGGCCAAGAGTGTAATAACCTGTAGTCAGGTTAGCATTACTGGCATCGATAACTAACTGATCGCCATTTTCAGTAGCATAAGAATTTACGAGGGCTCTTGTATAATTTGATGAAGTATTTGCTCTGTATAGAAGTACATAATCAGTAGGATCTCCACTGTAAGCAAGACCCGCATCCCCAAAGTCAAATCTTAACTCCACGCTTACATCACCTGAATTTTCTACATACCAACTTCTGGCCCAATGTGAGTCCAACACACCAGGATCTACAGTTATGTCGGTAGTTTGGCCCTGAGCATGTGCTGTATTGTCGTGCGCAAACATTAAAAATTCATTTGAAGCGTTCAAACTACCGTTTAATTCAGAAATTTGAAGTGCATCGCTGAATCCTGAAGAGGTGAATTTTTCAGATCCGTCTGCAGTACCGATACCTCTTAAATCATTAACAAATGACGCATCTCCGGTGCTGAAATAATCGTTAGC
>NZ_SMMD01000690.1 GCF_009711475.1 Fulvivirga aurantia | reverse complement strand
AATGCAGCCAGCGTAATCCTTTCTGTGCTCACCATCATACATCATGTAGCCATTTGCTGTTATAATGGAAGACCCTCCTAAATTATCTAACCCATTATAATATAATCTAGCAAATACACCCACTTGCTCAGATAACCCAACACCAGTCAATGGATTATCATCTCCAGAGTTTAATAAAATATGTGCATTAAATATTCCGTTTGCACCAAGTACTATAGTTTCTCCTTTTGCCTTCTTTGTTTTACCATTTTCAATATAGTTTACTTCCTTGGCAATATCACTTGTTGTCGTCAATCCTATGACCTGTGACTTATACTTTAGAGTTATACGCTTATCCTTGTATAACTGTGCAAAACCATTTTCAATAGTAAATTTGGCATTAACCGGACAAACGTCACATACAGCACTTGTGCAGCAAGCATTTCTGCCATCAACTGTCTTTGTGGCACGAGCAGCTGGTTGGCTTATGTATAAGTCACCATATTCTCTTTGCAATATTTTATCAACACTACTTAGTGTTTGGGGTGGCAATGGATACTTTTTGTTTCTGGGGAACGGAGTGTTTATAGGCCCCCCAATTTTCATCACTTCTTCTACCTGGTTATAATATTCAGATAAATCGTCATATGATATAGGCCAATCAGCGCCTACGCCATATTTACTATTCATGCGAAAGTCATTAGGCATAAAGCGCGGTACGCATCCAGTCCAACAATTTGAACTGCCTCCAAAATTAGGATCAAACACCCAAATTTTATCTGAATCGGTATTGTACGTTTTCCCGGCCTTTTTAATCGCTAAATCTATCTCTCCTTTCTTTTCAGCTAATCGTTTAGCATGAGGAAAAAATTCACCTCTTTCCAGTACCAGTATTTTCCTGTTCTCTGGTTGAGACTTAAGATAATTTTTTAGAAAGAATGAAGATGCAAACCCAGTACCTACTACAATTAGATCGTAGTCATTATTCATTATTGGATAACTAATTTTTTCTGAGACACTGTTATTCCATCTGTTAATAAAACAAGATAAATCCCAGGTTTCAATCTTCTGGATAAGTCTATAGATACACCTGCATCTAAACTTCTATTATCTGTTTCTAAGGAAAGCTGAGATTTACCAACAACGTCAATAAATTCAATCAAGACCTTGTCATTGGCAGTCTGCACTCGTCCTTTTATATTCAGCTCTTGTCCGTTTGTTGGATTCGGGTATAATTTCAAGTCTTCAAAAGGATCGCCAGCAATTTCTACTCTTAAAATATTAGAATAGGCAAATTTACCATCTAAGTCAACCTGCTTTAATCGATAAAAATTGGTAGTAAGTGGATTTAAATCTTTGAAAGTATAGCTTATCTCTGAGTTACTATCTCCGGCTCCCGATTTTTCACCTATCAATTTAAAATTAGAAGTATCAGCGCCTCTTTGTATTTCAAAATGGCTATTATTCTTTTCAGAAAGTGTTTTCCAGTTTAAATTAACTATTCCGTTTTCTATGCTATAATCGAAGTCAATTAATTCTACAGGTAAAGCTCCTTCTGCATTTGTAGTTACTATTAATGGCGTACTCTCACTAGATCTATTCGCAGAAGCATCTACTGCTGAAACGGTAAAAGAGTATTCAGTTTCAGGAGATAAATTTTCTATGGTAACACCGTTATTTGGAGAATTTACAGAAGACGCTTGAGTTTTCGCATTTGAATTTCGAGAACCTGAACTTCCACCTGAAGATAAATCATAGGTAATGATATATTCTGCAACACCCACATTATCAGTAGAATTATCCCATGATAACGAAACCTTGGAACTAGTTTTAGATCTTAATGTTACATTTTGAGGTTGTGAGGGAGCCTCATTATCACCTATTGTTACAGCACTTGCAGTATTTGAAAATGTTGAGGACCCAAATATGTTTACAGCTTTTAACTTATAGTCATAGGCAGTAGATGGATCTAAATCATCCACTGTAAGAGCATTGGCCGAGTAGCCACTAGTTCTTACAATGTTAAACTCTCCTCCATCTTTTGATTCATACACCTCGAATTTTGTAATGTATGGGCCTACCTTTTGTAAAACTTTAGTGAATATGTAGTGATGTCCTTCTGTATTTAAGTGAACACCGTCCCCTAATGCATATTGAGATTTAATACTTCTATTATTTGAGAAATCTGTTAACTCATCATAAATATCAATAACTCGTTGTCCAAAGTTTAATCTCACCGCGTCAGCTTCATCTTCGAGTAGTTGACGCTTATTCATATCACTAAAGTCTCTAGGTTGAGTGGTTGTGAAGAAGATCTGAACATCCTCAGCATCTGCTAACCCTTCATACTCTAGGTAATGATTTATTGTGGTACTTATGTCAATGTTATTAGCCACATTGTTAGATGGTAAATTAACAATGATAATATCTGGGTTAAGAGATAACGCCTGTGTGATATTTCTGGTAACATCTGGAGCTCCAGAAAATCCCCCACCATCACTGCCATTTGCTCTAATATGGAATGTGTTATATCCGCCTTTAGCAAGATTAGTAATATTATATACAGCATTTTGAGCAAGGAGTGTACTATCTAATTTGTCTACCCAGCTTTTATCACCTCCTAAACCGTAGCCTTCTGCTGTAGAAGAACCTAAAATGACAATTTCTGTTGGGGCATTATCCCAAGTAAGATCAATTGCATAATCTGCAGCCTGAGCGGTTGCAGCTAGATTAGCAGGAGGTGCCGGTGGTGTATTTGACTGGAGTGGTCCACTTCTTAAAGCGCTTGCGGGTATTTGCTGATTAGGAATACCTGGGCCTACATATCTAACTTCTAACCCTTGTCCACCTGATCGTTCAAAAAATTTGACAGTAATTGGGTGTGCACCAACAGTCAATAATGTATCTATACTCGAAACTGTTCTCATTCCGTGTAATCCGTCATTGTCAACTAGCATTTTATTGCCAATCCACAGTTGACTTCCATCATCAGACCTCGTAGAGAAAGTATAAGTGCCTTCAGTCTCTATATATAAATACCCGAAGAATTCATATCCAAAATAATCATTGTCTTCGTATTTGCCACTTTTGGCTCCATAAATATCAAAGGTACTTATATTTCCAAAACCGTCATCAAATAAAGCCCAATCAGAAAACTCTCTGATTACGTCCCAGGTACCACCCGCATATAAATTATAGTATAACCCGTCAAAAGTAGTAGTTACAGCAGAGGAGCTACTTGGACTTGAAAAATTACCATTGTTGTCTACAGCTACTGCATGGAAATTATAATTTCTATTTTGATCTAAACCACTGATAACTATCGTGGTATCAGTAGTTGTACCAGCTAAAGTGCCGTCCCCAAAATATACATCATACCTATCAATACCTACATTATCGGTAGAGGGGTTCCAATTAAGTATTACACTTCCAGGGTGAACTTCGAAATGTTCATCAGCGTAGTTATTGCCATCTATATTTAACCGGTACTCTGTGTAATCAAAACTGACAAATTTAAAGCCTGATGGGGCTGTTGGGTTTTGATCATCGAGTATCGTAGTTGCAGATGCCACGTTACTGGCGGCCGATGCCCCATTTTCATTGTAGGCTCTGACCTTGTAGAAATACTCTGTATCACCATCGAGCATTACGTCATTATAGAGTAGCACATCTTCATCTGTGGTTGCAACCCACTCATAATTTATATTATCTAAACTGCGATAAACCTCAAATCCAATTTCATTGAATGATTTATCTTGCCAATAAATGTTAATTGAGCTTTCAGAACTGGCGGAAGCATATAAATTATCTGGAGCATTAGGTGTGCCACTGCCAAATGGTTCATTTGACACATACGCAGGGTCAGACTCCGTACTATTGCAAAGCCCGGCATCTTTTTTAATTACTGTGTACGCTCCAGGATCAGATACAGTTATTTCACTAAGAGTAGAATCCTCTAAATATAAAACACCATCTTTTTTCCATGTATAAAATATTCCGTCTTGAGGTGTTGTCAACGTAACTTCCGTTGCCCCATCAAGACCTGGTAAGGCCGTGCTTCCTTGAGCATCAATAGTTGCAACGGGTCTAAGCTTTGATGTGAGTGTATAAGGATCTGACCATTCCGACCAAACTCCGTCTCTTTGAATTCTAACCTGATAACTTGCTAACTCATCAGCTATTATTTCATTATCTCTTTCAGGAGATGGACTTACAGAAGTAATCACACCATCTTTATTTTTTCTCCATTCGTATCCGTCAAAACCTTTCGAAATTCCTAAGCGAACATTTACAGGATCGCCTTCACACACCTCGCTTATGCCATAATAAGAATGAATAGTTAGCTTAGTATATTGTAAAAACCATGAAAAGAAATCAGGTTCTTCATAAGCAGTATTCCAAACGCCATGTCCTAAATTTGGATAAATTGTATACCTGGGGGTACCACCTAAATTTTTAAGTTTATTGATTTTATTCCCAGTTCCTTCTGGGGTTGGTCTATTGTCTTTTCCTCCTTGAAATTGCCAAATAGGGATGTGGATCATTGAAGTATCCATTGCGATTGCGTCATTGTCGAAGGCACCATTATTTCTATGACCCGACATCGGTGCAGCTGCTGCAAATAGATCAGGTCTTGAAGTTATTAGCATCCAGGCACCTTGTGCACCTTCAGATAACCCATGAATGTAAATTCTATTAGGATCTATAGGATAAACTTCAAGAAGCTTCTCAACTAAGGCAATTGTTCTACCAGTCCATGTATCTAACCCTCTCCCAGGATTGTAACCATTTTTATTCTGAGGGAATACCACAAAACCAGGCCAGTGTCTCGGGTGAGATGGATCTCTATTAATAGCATCTTTATGTTGTCTACCTCCGTGTACTAAATTGTGGTCATTATTCCACATATTGGGATCATCTTCCCCATAACAATTATTGCCCCAACAATCAGCTCGTTCTCCTGCTCCATGCATAAATAGAATTAATGGATAAAGCGTTTCTCTGCTAGCAGTGTCTAAATTATAGTGGGTCTCTGATGGGTATGCAATTCTAAAATTTAAGCCTAACCATTTATTTGGATTACCACTTGAATTATAACCACCATTTCCAGCTTTTGGTAATTTATTTACCTGATTTGGATCTGTAATCCAATTAGGATTGGTAGGGTGTTGAAAAAAAGTAAAGTCTTTATACTGAGAGCTATTCCACCAAGTTCTCGCTCCACCATCATCATATCCATAATAACGCCCTCTAATGAGCGTGTCTGGGTGTGAAAGGCCAGGTGAACTCGAGTTGTCGGTTCTATAACTCATAGTTCCAGGGACAATGAAATAATTCAAATCAGGGATCTGTTCATCAGCCGCAATTTGACCGTAAGAAGAAGACCCAATAATGATAAACACGATCAAAATTGGGAAATAAAGTTTTGAAATATTCATATTGAAACCATCTAAGATTTTATTATCAAAATTAAATAAAATACTGAGCATTAACTAATTAAGAAGAGTGTAATTTTATTTTACGAGTCAGTTGCTTTAGGGGTTATTAGATCTATTTACTTCTAACTCAGTTCCTAAATATCATCACTCCTGCGTGAGTTCAAAGGCACCAATATCTATGCCATTTCCGCTTACGCGCTTTCTCATAAAGAAGTCAACAAGTAACTGATCGCGGACTATGGGCCTTCCTGAATCGATTAAAATACTTTCAGAGGT
>NZ_SMMD01000289.1 GCF_009711475.1 Fulvivirga aurantia | reverse complement strand
ATAACGCGCTCCAGCTTAGGAGAGGCTTTCACCATCAACCTCTGACATTCTTCACTCAGGTGCTGTATTTTAATCTCTTTTCCTGCTGCCTCATATTTCTCAACCAAGTTAAACAAGGCCTCCAGTGCCGAGTGGTCTGAAACTCGAGATTCCATAAAGTCCAAAATCACTTTGTCAGGGTCATTGTGTACGTCAAACTTGTTATTAAAAGCCTGAATGCTTCCAAAGAATAAAGGCCCCCAGATTTCATATACTTTAGTACCGTCATCGAGCATTTTCTTTCGCGCTCTGATCTTTTTGGCGTTTTCCCAGGCAAATACAAGCGCACTCATGATGATACCTGCAATTACAGCAATCGCAAGGTCAAAAATTACGGTTAGTGAAGATACAGCCACTAAAACGATGGCATCACTCACAGGTATTTTATTGAGAATTCTAAAACTACTCCAGGCAAATGTGCCGATTACAACCATAAACATTACGCCAACCAGGGCAGCAATAGGCACTTGCTCAATAAGCCCTGAAGCGAAAAGAATAAAAGCTAATAAAGTAACAGAGGCAACAATACCTGAAAGACGCGTTCTACCACCACCTTTTATATTAATGATAGACTGACCAATCATGGCACAGCCTCCCATTCCACCAAAAAATCCCGTTACTATGTTGGCACCACCCTGAGCAAGGCATTCTCGGTTTGAGTTACCTCGTGTTTCTGTAAGTTCGTCTACCAGATTGAGGGTCATAAGAGATTCAATTAATCCTATAGCAGCTAAAATAATAGCATATGGACCTATGAACTTAAGTGTTTCCCATGTTAATGGTACTTTCTCAAAAATATCTAATTGAAACTCAGGAAGTCCGCCCTGAAGACCTGAACCACCACCATCTTTAATAAAACTACCGACTGTGGCAACATCTAAACCAGTAAAAATTGCGATACCCGATACCACAAGTATACCTATTAAAGCTTCTGGTAGCTTTTTATTGAGTTTAGGCAAGAAATACATGATACCCATAGTGAGGCCTACAAGGCCTATCATAGTCCATAATTCTGCACCGTGCATCCAGACTTTAGTGCCATCGATTGACTCTTTAAACATACCAAGCTGAGAAAGAAAAATTACGATGGCCAATCCGTTTACAAAACCCATCATAACCGGGTGTGGAATGAGTCGTACAAATTTACCAAGCTTCAGAAAGCCAACTATCATTTGTATGATACCCATTAATATAACGGTAGCAAACAGATAATAAAGCCCCAGATTTTCGTCCGGTGTGCCCATATCATTTCCCTTAGCTACAAGTGTCACCATTACTACGGCCAGTGCACCTGTGGCTCCACTTATCATACCCGGTCTACCACCGAAAATTGAAGTGATAAAACCAATCATAAAGGCGGCATAAAGACCAACCAAGGGATCTACTCCGGCTACAAAGGCAAATGCAACTGCCTCAGGAACTAAGGCTAAAGCGACTGTAAGCCCACTTAAAATATCATTTTTGGCATTAGCCGTTCTTTTTCTAATAAATTCTCTCATTATCGTATTGGTACTATTGGCAA